>CANREQ010000061.1 GCA_947629695.1 uncultured Clostridia bacterium
GGAGCATACAAAGACGTATGTGACTGAGAGTTGCCGCAGCGCAACAATGTTATGCGACGCTTATATGCGTTTAGCGGCAGCGTGCAAGGAGGGCGGCGGAGAAAATACTCCGCCGCCCTCCTTCGCACAAAAAAGGGGGCTTGCAGTGGCAAGCCCCCTTTTTTTACATCAAATGTTTTCTTATCGCCTTGATCGCAGTATTCGCAATCATATTGCTCCCCTTGAATGTGGGGTGCACGCCGTCCTCGGAATAATCAGCGTAGGGGCGGCTTTCGCATAGGCCGGTGAACATCTCGTCAAAGGCGACAAACTCATCGCACTTTTCAACGCACACGCGGTTTATTATTTCCAGCTCTTTATCGAACAGCGGGCGGAGCCGCTTTTTGTCCGGCGCGGGCAAAAGGAAGGGCTCCAAAAATATTATGCAGATCCCCGCCTCTTTCAGCCTGTCCAACAGCTCGTTCAAGTCGCTTTCGAATTTAACCAAATCGAGCTGTTTGCCTATCTTGAATTGGTGTATTACGTTGTTTATGCCTATCATTATGACAACCGCGTCCGGCTTCAGGCCGATGACGTCGGTTTGCACGCGCGCCAAAAGGTCGCACACCTCGTTGCCCGAAACGCCCTTATTGATAAGCTCTATATCCATATCGGGATAAATGGGGCGGAGCTTATCGGCAAGCACCTTTACATACCCGTTGCCGAGCGAGGCCGCGTCCGATTTATCGCGGTCGCAATCGGTTATCGAATCCCCGAAAAACACAATTTTCATATGAAATCTCCCCCTTTTCTTGCTTTGTGCACAGGAAATAATCTATTATCTGACAATTGAAAATTATAACACTAAGAGGAAATAAAGTCAAGGGCGGCGCGCATTTAAATTTTCATTTGCAAAGAAAGCAATAAATTTGCGCATTTAAACTTTTTTTATTGATATTTGGCGGCGGCGGTGATATAATGATTTAAAATCCGCGCAAAGCCGGATGCAATTTCAAATTGCACAAAAAGGAGCATAAATGAAGCATACCGATATTAAGGACGTACTCTCTTCCCCCGAACAATTCTTCGGCAGGCAGATAACCGTTTGCGGCTGGGTGAAGAGCTTCCGCGACAGCAAGAATATGGCGTTTATCGCCCTGAACGACGGCACAACCCTGCCCCATCTGCAAATCGTCATAGACAAATCCCAAATCGCCCTCCCCGAGGGCGCGACGAGGGTGGGAAGCTCGGTCAAAATAGTGGGTGCGGCGGTCAAATCTTTCAACGCAAACCAGGCCATCGAGGTCAACGCGCAGACCATAACCCTTTTGGGCGATTGCCCCCTCGATTATCCCATACAAAAGGCCAAAACATCCCTCGACTTTTTGCGCACTCTCCCCCACCTGCGCGTGCGCACGAACACCTTCAACGCCGTGTTCAGGGTGAGGAGCAAACTCTCCTTTGCGATACACCGCTACTTTCAGGAGAGAGGTTATCTGTACGTGCACACTCCCATAATAACGGGGAGCGACTGCGAGGGCGCGGGCAAGATATTCAAGGTGACGACCATAGGATTCGACCCCAAATACAAGACCCAGGAAGAGTACGACGCGGACGATTTCTTCGGGCAGAGCGCGGGGCTCACCGTATCCGGCCAGCTTGAGGGCGAGGTCATGGCGACGGCGTTCGGCAAGATATACACCTTCGGCCCCACCTTCCGCGCGGAAAACAGCAACACCACCCGCCACGCGGCGGAGTTCTGGCAGATAGAGCCCGAAGTCGCGTTCGCCGAAATAGACGACATCATAGAGATCGCGACGGAGTTTATCAAATATATAATAAAGGCGCTCCTCGATGAGTGCCCCGAAGAGCTCGCGTTCCTCGAAAAATTCTACGAAAAGGGCTTGCGTGAAAAACTGCAAAAGGTGGTTGACGACGAGTTTGTGCGCGTCGATTACACGGACGCGATAGAGATTTTGAAAAAGAGCGGCAGGCAATTTGTCTATCCCGTGGAATGGGGTTGCGATCTGCAGACAGAGCATGAGAGATATTTAACCGACGAGCACTTCAAAAAGCCGGTGTTCGTAGTAAACTATCCCAAGGCGATAAAGTCATTCTACATGAAGCAAAACCCCGACGGGAAAACTGTCGCCGCGACCGATCTTCTCGTGCCCGGCGTGGGCGAAATAATAGGCTGCAGCGAGCGCGAGGCGGATACCGGAAAGCTTTTGCAGGCAATAAAGGAGCGCGGAATGAAGATGAGCGATTATGAAAACTATCTCGATCTGCGCAAATTCGGCACCGTTCCCCACAGCGGATTCGGGCTGGGACTTGAGAGAATTTTGATGTATGCGACGGGCATGGGAAATATCCGCGATACGATAGCGTTCCCCCGCGCAAAGGACGAGTTGAGGTGATTTTATGAATACTTTAGACGCTATAAAGACGAGGCGCAGTATACGCCGTTTTGCGGACAAGGCCGTAAAAAAGCAGGATATCGAGGAAATAATCGCCGCGGCGGCGTATGCCCCTTCGTGGAAGAACACGCAGACGGCGGGCTATATCGTCATTTGCGACGCGGCCAAAAAGGACGTTATAGAAAAGACTATGCTCAACGCGCACAACGCGGAGATCGTGCACACCGCGCCCGTGCTCGTGGCGATGATCTCAAAGCGCGGAATCTGCGGATACAATGCAGACGGCTCCTTCACCACGAAAAAGGGCGAGGGCTGGCAGTACTTCGACGCGGGCATAGCCTGCCAGACATTCTGCCTCGCCGCGCACGAAAAGGGGCTGGGCACCGTAATAATGGGGCTGTACGACGAGGATAAACTCCCGCAGTTTTTGGGCGTGAAAGAGGACGAACAGATGACGGCGCTCATCGCGCTGGGCTATCCCGGTACGCACCCCTCCGCTCCCGCGCGCAAAGACATGGACGAGCTGGCGAGATTTCTTTAATATAACCGGTAAAATTTCTTTAATATAATCAGGTATGAGCGAAAAGGATAAGATGCTTGCGGGCGAAATATACGACGCAAACTACAATGAAGAGCTGATAGCCGAGCGCGACAGGGCAAAGGAAATTTGCTTTGAGTACAACGCCTTACCGCCTTCCCGCGCGGACAGGCGGCAAGAGATCATGCGCGCCCTCCTCGGCAAGACGGGCAAAGCGTTTGCGATAGAGCCGCCCTTTTTCTGCGACTACGGGTACAATATAGAGCTTGGCGAAAACTTTTACGCAAACCACGGGCTGATAATTTTGGACGGCAACAAGGTGAAATTCGGCGACAACGTGTTTATCGCGCCCCACTGCGGCATTTACACGGCCGGCCACCCCACCGACGCCGGACGTCGCAACGCCGGGCTGGAATACGCAAAGCCGATAACCGTCGGCAACAACGTGTGGATAGGCGGCAACGTGTGTATTCTGCCGGGCGTTACCATAGGCGACAACGTGGTGATAGGCGCGGGAAGCGTGGTGAATAAAGACATTCCCTCAAACGTTATGGCGGCGGGAAATCCCTGCAAGCCCATTAAAAAAATTTAAAGAATTTTAAGCGCCGGATATTTCACGGCGCGGGTCCGGTTTACGGACGGGCGCGGGATATTTCATTCAATGTGAAATAAAACGGGCGTTACGATAAAATCCGGCTTATTTCAAACGGACAAAATAGGTGCGGCGCGGCGATTTGTAAATCGCCGCGCCGCACCTTTTAACCGAAGAAAAAATCAGATCATGGGCGAGAAGATATTCAACAGCGCGTTGCCCAAAGAGGCGATCTTGTTCATGGAGAAATTTTCCTCCGTTATGCGGTTGCATACCTTAAACGTCTCGTCGAAGTCGGCCTTTATATCGCTTATGCAGGGCGCTTTGTACAAGACCGCGCCGCACTCGTAATGGTGCACGAGACTGCGGTAATCGAAATTTATCGTGCCGACAAAGGCCAGCTCGTCGTCGGCAACGAGCATTTTGGCGTGCATAAACCCGGGGCAATACTCATAGATCTTGACCCCCGCCTTAAACAGGTACGGGAAGTTGGAGCGGGTCATATTGAAAACTATCTTTTTGTCGGGTATGTGCGGGGTGATTATGCGCACGTCCACACCGCGGAATGCGGCGCACCTCAGCGCGTTTATCAGCGCGTAATCGGGAATGAGATAGGGCGTAGTTATATAACAATAGCGTTTGGCCGCGTTTATCAAATTTATATAGTTGTTTTCGCCCACCATCTCCTTGAAAAAGGGCTTGGGACCCGCGCCGAAGGGATGAATATATCCGCCGCCTTCGAATTTTTCATGCTCCGTAACGAAATAGCGGGAATAATTTTCGGGCGTCGCGTGCGCCGACATATCGAAAAGCTGCAAAAACAGGGCGAGCAAGTTGTTTACGGCCGAACCCTCTATCCTTATCGCCGTATCCTTCCAATGCCCCAGCCTTTTATCCTTGTTTATGTATTCATCGCCTAAATTTACGCCGCCCGTGTAGCCCACTTTGCCGTCTATTACGGTTATCTTGCGGTGGTCGCGGTTGTTGTGCACGCCCGAGATAACGGGGCGGAAGGGATTGAATTTGCGGCAATTTATCCCCTCTTTTTTAAGCCGCCCGCAAAAGCCCGTCTTTACCGCGCCGACGGAGCCGAGGTCGTCGTATATCAGCCGCACTTCCACCCCCTGCTTTGCCTTGCGCGCAAGTATTTCGTGAATGGAATCCCACATTTCCCCCTCATGGACGATGAAATACTCCATAAATATGAATTTTTCCGCCTTGTCGAGCTCTGCGAGCAAATCCTGCCAGAACTCCTCACCCACCTTGAAATAGGTCACGCGGTTATCGACGTGCCCGCCCAAAAATCCCGTGGTCGCGAGGTAATTTTCAATGCCGATATGATCGCCGAGGATTTCCGCACAGCCCTCGTCCGCGCCCGTGTACTTGTTCGTCTCCGTGTAAATCGCCTTCAGTCTGCGCCAATCCTTTTTGGAAGTTTTGGCGTTCGCGAACAGGATGTACGTCATTATCGTGAAAAAGGGAACGAGGAATAAAAGAACCAGCCAGGGCACTTTAAACTCCGGCGGCTCCTTTTTATTTATTATGACGAGGAAAATCAAGAGGGCTATTATGACGCTGATTATCTGGAATATCAAGAAATTTTCCAACAGCGCGACCGCCGCATAGATGAGGAGCATCTGAACTATAAACAACAGAAGTACAACCAAAACCTTACTGAACAGCAGTTTGAATATCTTCATAAACACCTCAACGCGGCGCCCGCCGAAAAATGCGGCACACCCGACCGACAGACAATACCGCCTGCGGATAATCAGTGTATATTATATAACATTTCCTTCCGCTTTGCAATATGTATTTTTTATAATTTTTGGACGAGCGGCGCGCTGGTGGGGGGCGTGCCGTCACCGTGAGCAAGCAAAGGGCGCCAAGGGCACGTTGTCACCCTGCCCCCGTCGTCACCCTGAGCGAAATGAGCCGTTAGGCGAATGAAGTCGAATGGGTCCCCCTGTCTTATGTGATAACGCCGTTTCAACATTACTCCCCAAGACCACACGGGGGATTCCTCGACTGAGCTCGGAATGACAACACATTAAATATCGGGTTACTTTTTAATCCCCTCAGTCTGCAAGCAGACAGCTCCCCCTATTATTAGAGGGAGCCAAGGGCACGTCGTCACCCTGCCCGAGGGCAAAGCCCGATGGTTTGCGTAAAATTTTGAGGGCTACGAAAAATTTTCGGAAAGCGTAATGAGGCTGAAAGCCGAACGTAGTCGAATGGGTCCCCCTGTCCTGAGTGGGAAAGCCGTTTCATCGTTGCTCCCTACCACCACGTGGGACGAGCGCAAAGGGGAGCCTTTCTTGGCTTCTTCCGCTTGCGGGGGAAGCTCCCGCGTTAGCGGGTGATGGGAGGCTCCCACCTGTCGCTAACGCGACACCCTCCCCCGTGCGTTGCACGGAAGAGGGCAAGGGGCCGTCACCCTGAGCGAAGCGTAGCGGAGTCGAACGGGTCCCCCTGTCCTGAGTGGAAAAGCCGTTTCATCGTTGCTCCCTACCACCACGTGGGACGAGCGCGGAGCTTCTCAAAACAGTGGACACCCACTGTTTTGCCGCGCGAGATGAGTGAGCGCATAGTGAATAGCGCGAACGGTGACCGAACACGGCGTTGTCCTTGCGCCGTGTGAGACTTCCTCCACTCAATCGAGTGCTTCGCACTCTCAATCGGTCGGAATGACAACACATTAAATATCGGGTTACATTTAATCCCCTCAGTCTGCAAGCAGACAGCTCCCCTTGGTGCCGTTGGCACTAAAGGGCGCCATAGGGCGGGGCGCATCATATTTACGGCCGCTGTTTTCAGACGCAAGCGGCAAAAACGGAAATCATCAAATTTCACTAAAACCCTTGACAAAAATCACGGGCGGCAATAAAATACAAATCGGTAAACAATGCAAAACAGCGTACAAAACTACGCGGAACGGAGGCAAAATATGCGCTTTTCATACAAAACACAGGGCACGTGCTCGAGGCTTATCGAAATGGACGTAAACGACGGGGTGATAACCAACGTCGTGTTTACGGGCGGCTGCAACGGCAACCTCAAAAGTATCCCCATTCTCGTGGACGGCATGAAGGCGGATGATATTGCCGCAAAACTTTCCGGTGTGACGTGCGGAATAAAGTCCACCTCCTGCGGCGACCAACTCGCACGGGCGGTTCTTGCCGCGAAAAAGGCGGAGCAGGACGCAAAAAACGCATAAATAAAGTGATAAAAACCGCGCAAAAGCGGCATTAAAAGTCAAAAAAACGGCGGAAAAAGCGCAATGCTTTTTCCGCCGTTTTCCGCGTATTAAATCAAATTTGTATTTCCGTCTGTGCAACCTTTTCGATCTGCACCCTCTCGTCATCGGCGATGTCGGGGCTCAGGTCCCTTATATCCCCGCATTTTAGCATCTGTATCATTTTATCCGCCACGGTGGGGTCGAATTGCTTGCCGCGTCCCTTTTCCAGCTCCTCAATCGCCTGTCCGTCCGTCAAATGCTTTCTGTAAACTCTGTCGGTCGTCATCGCGTCGAAGGAATCTGCGACGGCTATTATGCGCGCGACATAGGGGATCTTCTCCCCGGCGAGCCCGTCGGGATAGCCCTTGCCGTCATATCTCTCGTGGTGATAGCGCACGCCCTCGTACAGGCCGGGCAACGTGCTCACGCCCTTTATTATATCCCCGCCGACTAAGGCGTGCTGCTTCATAATTTCGTTTTCTTCATCGTCGAGGCGGTCGGGCTTGTTCAGAATTTTGTCGGGCACGCCGATTTTTCCTATATCGTGCATGAGCGCGATCTTGCGGATGACGTCCACCTCGTCCGAGGCAAGCCCCAGCCCGCGCGAAAGTTGGGCGGAATAGGCCGCCACCCTCTCGGAGTGGCCCTCGGTGTACGGATCCTTTGCGTCGAGGATATTGGCTATCGTCGTTATCGTCTGCAGGGACATATGCCTTACCTGCAAGGTCTTTTCGTTGAGCCTGGCAATATAATCGTAGTTTTGCTTGCTTATTTTATCGTACAGGCGGGAGGCGAAATAGCACCCGCCGAAGCACAAGACGATGAGCGCGACCTGTATCTCCTCGTCTCGGGTGGACACCTCCATCTGCGAGGAAAAATAATTTATTCCCAAATGGTTGAGAAGGATGGATATTAAGTTCAAAGCGAGGGAAACAAGCCCCGTCGCAAGTATCAGGTTGGGGTGATGATAGAGTATGAGCAGGGAAAGCAGAGGAAGTATATAGCTGAACACCATTGGCGTGTTGCCCGTTATCATGACGAACAGGTACATCACCGAGTAGCCCGGCACTATGACGTAGCACAGCCCCTTCCAATCCTTTTTTACAAAGTATATAACCGCCGACCCTATGAGCGGCAAAGTTATAACGGGTATGAAAATAAGTAGATACGTCAGGCTTCTCGCGCCCTTTGCGACCTCTATTATGTAAGATACGAGAAGTACTGCGACGATAATCGTCCAGCCAATAAGCATTTCCCCGTTTATTTCGCGCAAGTGTTCCCTTGCGACTTCTTCAGGTAATTGCCCCTTTTTCTTCATTTATTCTCCTTCCCATTTTCCCCGTTCGGATATTCCGTATTATAACACGGCGGGGCAAAAAAGTAAAACGAAAATCGGCGCGGTTTTTCGATCCTGTTATTAAATTTCGGGGGGGGTATAAGCTACGGTTATATCAATCATATCCGGATATATAAATAAATTAAATTATGTCGGTATGTGTAGGTTTGTCAAACATATGAGACGGGGTTGGGAGAAAAAAATCAGTGCAAGAGGCCGTCGCGTAGATAGTCTAAGATATATTCTTTTGGGGAATGCCAATTCAAGGGACGCA
>CANREQ010000062.1 GCA_947629695.1 uncultured Clostridia bacterium
CATTCCGAGCGTAGCGCAAAGCGCGTAGTCGAGGAATCCCCCTCGTGGTAGTAGGGTGTTGTTTGAAACGGCTTTCCCGCTCAGGACAGGGGACCCGTTCGACTTCGTTCGCTATGCTCACTCCGCTCAGGGTGACGGCGGGGGCAGGGTGACAACGTGCCCTTGGCGCCCCTTAATACTAAGGGGAGCTGTCGCCGAACGGCGACTGAGGGGAACCCAATGTCCTCGTTTTTTCACGTTCGTTGCGGCATATATGCCTATCTATCACTCGTACTGTTCTAAAAATTCGGCTAATAAAGCACGGTTTTTCTTTAAGACGTGGCAGTAAAAGTCGATCTTTGCCGACTCGTCCAAAACGGGTAAAACGATAGCTTCGTCCACGTTCCCGAACCGCTTTATGGAAAGCTCGGTGGAAAAGGATAAAAGCGCGCTTTCCCTCTTCAGCGCCTCGAAGCTGTCGCGGTCCTCCTGCATGATTATGTGCGCGTTTGGCATTTCGCGGCGGACAATATCCTCCCAAACGCCCGTCTTGGCGTACAAAAGCATGGAGTATTTCTCTATATCCGCGAAGAGCAACCCGCCCGTCGCGTTTGCCAGCGGGTGAAGCCTGGGAATATTGACAAGCAATGCCTCACTGCACGAAAATACCGAATAAATATCTGCATTTTCATAAATACGGTCGGTGATTATCATCTGATATGCGCCGCCGAGAAGGCCGCTTAGCAATTCTTCTTCGCCTTTTATTTCCGAGACAAGCCGCTTTTCGGGGTAGAGCGACGTCAACGTCGGCATAATATCCCACAGCGGCGCGGGCGCGCAGGAGCCGACCGAAATTGTGCGGCGGCTTCTGTCAAACTGCCTCACTTGCTCTTTCAGGTTGCCTGCGTCGCGCAACACGTTTTGGGCGAGCAAGTAGGCGAATTTGCCGTTTTCGTTTATCTCTATTCTGTTTTTGCCGTGGGAAAACAGCTCCACGCCGAGTTCCTGCTCCAATTTTTGCATAGAGCGGGTGAGGGCGGGCTGAGATATAAACAGCTCTTCCGCCGCCTTTGAAATGGTGCCGCATTCCACGATTTTTACAAACTGTTCAAGTTGATAAAATTCCATGCCAAAATGATATCATGGCGACGTTCCGATGTCAATACTATGCGCCCGGGTTATAGCGCATTGCAAAATAAGTATTTTACAAAAATATAATGAGCGAGTAAAATCATATATAATAAAATCACTCGAAAACGCTTGACAGAAATACGAAATCGTATTATATTTAAAATACGAAATAGGATTTCAGGAGGGCTTATGAAACAAAAAGAGTTTTTTTACGAACTCGGAAAGCTCGTCTATAAAATGGACGGCGTTTACGAAGAATACGGGAAGAGATTTAAAATAGGTTCGCCCAATCTTTTGTGGATTCTCTACGCTTTAAACGACGGGAAGAGGCACAGCCAAAAGCAGATTTGCGACGATTGGGATATTCCCCGCAGCACGGCGAACACGATAATCAAGGATTTGGAGAGCAAAAATTATATTGCGCTCTCTCAGATTAAAGGGGAGAGGCGGGAACTTTTGGTATCTTTGACACAAAGCGGCAAGGAATATGCCGACGAAGTTCTTTCCGACCTCTACAAACGGGAAAGGGAAATTTACTCTGAAATAGAAAATCCGGATAAAATCCTCGCATCATTGCGGGATCTGTCTGCCAAAATGGGCAAGATTGCGGCTGATTAAAGAGGAAGTCAAAATGAAAAAGAATATAGGAAATAAATTTGCGTTTTATCCCACTCCCGTGATAGTAGTGGGCGCATATGTGGGCGGCAAGCCCGATTATCGAAAATTCAAGCCCGTTTTGTTCGAAATGCCCAATTACACCTTTTTGAAGACGGGCGAAACGCTCGGCGAGTGTAAGTCGTTCATGAAATATAATGCTATCGGGAGGAATTAAAATGAAAAAAATCACGCAGGACGCGGGAAGAAAGGCTTTGGGAGAGTTCGCTCCCGACTTTGCGCACTACAACGACGACATTTTGTTCGGCGAAAATTGGAATAACGGCGATATAGACCACAAGACGCGGTGCATCATCACGGTGGTCGCGCTGATGTCGTCGGGAATTACGGACAGTTCCCTCAAATATCATTTGGAGAACGCCAAAAAGGCGGGCGTAACAAAAAAGGAAATTGCCGCCGTCGTAACGCACGTCGGTTTTTATGCGGGCTGGCCCAAAGCGTGGGCGGTATTCAACATGGCAAAGGAAGTCTGGGCGGAAGAAAACGCCGCGGGCGAAATGGCGGCGCATGAAAATTCGATGATTTTCCCCATCGGCGCACCCAACGACGGCTTCAAACAATATTTCAGCGGAAGGAGCTACCTTGCGCCCGTTTCCAGAGAACAGGTCGGCATTTTCAACGTCACGTTCGAGCCGGGTTGCCGCAACAATTGGCATATCCACCGGGCGAGCAAGGGCGGCGGGCAGATCCTCGTCTGCGTCGCGGGGCGCGGCTGGTATCGTGAATGGGGCAAAGAAGCCGTGGAGATGAAGCCGGGCGACGTCGTCAACATTCCCGCGGGCGTCAAGCATTGGCACGGCGCGGCAAGAAATAGTTGGTTCTCCCACCTCGCTATCGAAGTCCCCGGCGAAAATTGCTCGAACGAGTGGTTGGAACCCGTAGCAAGCGAAGAATACGACAAACTTCCGTGAGGTGCAAAAATTTCAAGAAATAAAGTAGGAGAAATAAAATGAAAAATACAGCAAAATTATTTATTATGATAGCGACGGCGCTTTGCCTGATTTTTGCGCTTGCCTTTACCGCATGCGCTAATGATGGGGACGGCGGCGCTAGCGGCGGCGCAAATAACAACGGCGAAGGCGGCAACCAAACTTCCGGCAATACGGATAACGACGGCGAAGGCGGGGACGATATCGACTTGGGCGATGTTCTCGTTGTCTACTTTTCGGCGACCAACAACACCGAGAAAATTGCGGGTTATATCGCGGATATTACGGGGGGAACTCAGTTTGAACTCGTTCCGCAAACGCCCTACACGACCGCCGATTTGAATTATAACAACCGTGACAGCCGCGTTTCAAAAGAGCACGACGACGAAAGCCTGAGGGACATCCCTCTTGTAAAATCCATTCCCGATAATTGGGATACTTACGAGACGGTTATCATCGGCTATCCCATTTGGTGGGGAATTGCGGCTTGGCCCGTAAACAGTTTTATAAAGGACAATAATTTTAAGGGCAAGACGGTTGCGCCCTTCTGCACTTCGGCAAGTTCGGGCATAGGCAACAGCGATACGCAACTTGAAGAAATGGCCAACGGCGGCAATTGGAAAGCTGGCATGCGGTTTTCTTCTTCCGATCCGAAGTCCGTAGTGCAAAGCTGGATAAAAGCCCTGAACGGCTGAAAAATATAATAATTTTTAAGGAGAAAATACAATGTTAGACGCAGTTTTAAGACGTTACAAAGTAAGTGTCCGCATTTCCGTAAAGAGCGCGGTATCCCTGCTTTTAATCGTGCTTGCGGTGGCTTTGCCGCAGCTGGGGCACTTCTTCGGTAAAGAATTTTCCGCCGTCTATATGCCAATGTACGCGCCTGCGCTTCTCGCGGGTTGTTTATTGGGCTATGGGTGGGGGCTTGCCGTCGGCGTGTTGTCGCCCGTGGTAAGTTTCGGCTTTTCGACACTCTTTTTGTCGTCTGTTATGCCCACGGCTTCGTGCCTTCCCTATATGATTTTGGAGCTCGCTCTCTACGGCGTAATATGCGGCCTGTTTGCAAAGAAGATCCAAAAGAACGCCTTTATCGCTTTCCCCGTCGTCGCACTCGCGCAGGTTTCGGGGAGAGCCGTCTATGTCGTCTATAATCTGATTGCGGGCAGAGCCTTTTCCGAACTTATGGCTTCCGTACAGACGGGAATGGTCGGGCTGTATATACAGCTCGTAGCGGTTCCCTTAATCGTAATTTTGCTTGCAAAACTTATCCGCCGTGATAATGGCGAAAAGGAGTAATTTATGTTAAACAGTGAATTTTTCGGCAGGGAAATTAAAAAGCTCGGCTTCGGCTTGATGCGGCTTCCCACAAAGGGCGGGCGCACCGATATTGAGCAAGTCAAGGAAATGGTTGACCTGTTTTTGGAAGCGGGCTTTACATATTTCGATACGGCGTTTGTGTACGGCACGAGCGAGGAAGATATCAAAAAAGCCCTCGTAGACCGCTATCCCCGCGAAGCATACACGTTGACGACCAAGCTCAACGCCTTTATGATGGCGGGCAGCGAGCAGGCGGCAAAAAGTCAATTCTACAAGAGTTTGGAGCGCACGGGCGCGGGATATTTCGACTTCTATCTTCTCCACGCGCTCATGACGAACAACTACACAAAGTACGAAAATTATCACATCTGGGATTTTGTCAAGGAACAAAAGGCAAAAGGGCTTATTAAGCGTTTCGGCTTTTCCTATCACGCCGATCCCGTACTGCTCGATAAGTTATTGACGCTCCACCCCGAAGTGGACTTCATTCAACTGCAAATCAACTACGCCGATTGGGAAAACCCGTCGGTAACTTCGCGTGGCAATTACGAGGTAGCAAGAAAGCACAATAAACCCGTCGTAATTATGGAACCCGTAAAGGGCGGCGCGCTTGCAAATCCGCCCAAAGAGGTGCAAAAGCTGTTTAGGGAATATAACCCCGCCGCTTCCTTTGCAAGCTGGGCAATACGCTTTGCCGCCTCGCTCGACGGCGTGATGACCGTTCTTTCGGGAATGTCCAACACCGCACAAATGCAGGACAATATCTCGTTTATGAAAGATTTTCAGCCGCTTAACGACGACGAGCAGGAGATTATCCGCAAGGCACAGCGCATTATGGGCAATTCCTCTACGATTCCCTGCACGGCTTGCCGGTATTGCGTGGGCGGCTGTCCGCAAAAGATAAATATCCCCGCTATCTTCTCGGCGGCAAACAGGCATATCGGCAACGGTCAGACGGCACAGGCAATCGAAGCCTATAAACAGGCGACGGAAAGCGGCGGGCTCGCCTCGTCCTGTATCGGCTGCAAGCAATGCGAACGCGCTTGCCCCCAGCACTTGCCCATAACAAAGCATTTAAAAGAGTGTGCGGCGTTGCTCGAAAATAAATAAGGAGCAGACCATGAAAAAGTTTGTATTTATTTTAACTGCAATCATGCTTTGTCTTTGTTTTTCCCTCTTTGCCGCTTGCGGCACAGACAACGCGGGCGGCGCAAATAACAACGGCGGAAGCGGCGGCAACCAAACTTCAGGCAATACGGATAACGACGGCGAAGGCGATGACGGCGATTTTGTGTACTATACCGTCACTTTCGATAGCCAAGGCGGGAGCGCGGTCGAAAGCGAGAAGGTGCTTGCGGGCAATCCCGCGCATGCGCCCATATCCCCCGCAAAGGACAATTACGGCTTTATCGGCTGGTACGATTCGCAGAAGGCGGCGCGCTCTGGAACTTTGCTACAGACCGCGTAGACCGAAATATAACCCTCTATGCCCATTGGGAGGAAGTCAAGCAAACCCCCGAACCCACGCCGACGCTGATATTTGAAAAGCACGGCAATGAATATACGGTGACGGGCGACAGCGGACAGGCGGCAAACATCGTCATTCCCGCAACGCACGACGATCTTCCCGTGACCGCCATTGCGGACAGCGCGTTCGCCTATTCAAAGCACACGGCGGATATTCTCTCGGTGACCATTCCCGACTCGGTCACGCAAATCGGCAAAAACGCCTTTTACAATCAGGACGCGCTCGCGTCGGTGGAAATAGGAGAGGCCAGCGGGCTTCAAAGCATCGGCAACAACGCCTTTTCCGGCAACTCCGCATTAAAGTCCATATATCTTCCCGCGGGGCTTACATCCCTCGGCGACAGCGTTTTCAACAACTGCGGCGGGCTTGAAGAAATAGAAGTGGCGGAGGAAAATACCCGCTATTCGGGCGAGGGCAATTGCCTTATCGATCTTTCTACGCATACGCTTATCCGCGGGAGCAACAAAAGCGAGATCCCCGCTTCGGTTACGAAGATAGGCGAGGCGGCCTTCAGAAAAGCGACCCTGACGACGCTCACGATACCCGTCAGCGTAACGTCGATAGACAAATACGCCGTGCAGAACTGCGCGATTGAGAGGATAATCTACGAAGGGACCCGCGCGCAGTGGGAACAGGTGGTAAAGTCCTCCCATAAAAATTGGAACATGGGCAAAACCGACCTGCAGATTTCCTGCTCGGATGACAATGCGTAAGGGCAAGTTTACTGTCCTTTTGCGCCTTGACCAAGCAAGAAAAGAACCCGGACGAGCATATCGTCAGGGCGGGAAAATTAAAAATTTAATAGTATGTTTGACCGACATAGAGCAATTTTAAGTTGCCGAATATGGTAAAGGCCGAGGACTTGCAAACAGCAACCCTCGGCCTTTTGTTGCGCTAATATTGTGGTTATAAATGTAGGCTACGGCGTGTAAAATCTACCATATTTTAAAATAGGAGTGGCAGAAACACTTAACTTAAAGCGTGTGCCGCTAAGTGCCAAAATGGCACTGAATTTTCAAAAGTGCCATAATTCTTATTTCGGATTTTTTGGGATAACCAACTTTTCCCGAAGTGAAGAAATCATTTCTTCGATTTGTTTTGCAGTTTGAAATACTGTTCAAAGCGGGCGATTATCTTCTGCTTACCGTGGGGAAATAGAATTTTATCTTGGTATTCTGCGACGGCCATTCCTTTGGATGCCGCCGCTTTTTGCACCGACTTGATAAACTTCTCATTCGGGCGGCTGAACGTCATACAAGATTATCCACAGTGGATTTTAATTCATCCCATATCAGGCGTGGCGGATTTATTTTTCTTTTTAGGCTATTCAAAGAAATTGTCTTTTGTTTCGGGAAATGAGAGTCGAGAATTGCAGTCTGCACCACGTAAAATCCCCACTTCGACAAGTCCGAAATATCTATTGTCGTTTTGTCTTTTTCCTCGTAAACCGCAAATATATAAATATCGTTATTTCTGATTTGCTCTTCAGAGTATTTTGCAGTCTGCTCGTCCCACGCATGAGTATCTCTGATTGAAAAAATAATATCCGAAAATTTGTCGTTGTCCAAATTCCATGCTTGAATATAAGCTGCCGATTTAACTTCTATTCTTTTACCGCGATAGAAAATATCATATGCGCCCCAATCTGCTTGCGTGCCTGAAGTATCCAATGCCAACGCTCTTTGAACGATATACTCCGCCAAAGCTCCTCGCTTGGTATTGTCCAAAAGATTGCCGTATGCCCATTTCCAAAAATCGCATATTCCAAAAGATAATCTGTTTTCTTCGCCCGTACTGTTTTTACCGATATAAAATTTCTCTCCGCCTTTAAATATCTTCATCAGTCGCCCACCTTGTGTAAATTTAAATTTGACCTTTGCAGTCTGACATAATTATATCACAAAAGCTCGCATATGGTACGAGGTTACAACGAACTCTTGATAAAAATAAGACCGCGTGCTATAATATGCTATGGAAAACCGTTTACTGAAATGCAAGGCAATGTAATCGCCATTCCATATAATCACCGCGAAGGATGCGAGGTGTAAAATGGGTGGAAGAGGTAATTTCAGCGGCGGAACGTTTCGAACGACGAAAAACTTAAAATCCACCGGTATTCCCAATTCACGAGTTATCCAATACAGAGACGGGAAAAAGTACAAAGAACGTTTCTATGGAGAAAATGGATGGGCTTATAAAGATATCCACTACACAGATCACGGGAATCCCAAACGGCACCCCAAAGTTCCTCATGTTCAGAAGTGGGGATGGAAAGGCGGCTGGCACAATGAAGATTCAAAATTTACGGTATGCCAAACTATCCCAATATGGTTTCCATGGAAGAAGCAAAAGAGTTATATCGTCAAGGAAAAAAATTATTGCCGACATTTGCGGGATTTCTGGATATTGTTTCGCGCGGTTTTGAAATGGCGCTTTGGTATCGCGGGAAAAAATACGGTGCAATGAAATATCAGAATAAATACGATTTTTACTTATGGGACAGCGAAGAAAATTTCCAAGAATATACGACGATTGAAGAATTGAGGGAAAAGGCAAATATTGACGGCGAACTGCTGAAAGATATTTGGGATAAGATAAAAAGAATAGAATACTATTGCTGAAAATTATGAGCGTAATTTACAAACCAACGGGCATGGCGCGGGAATACAGCCCCTACGCCCTCAATCTGTATATCGGGTGCAGTCACAGGTGCAAATATTGCTACGCGCCGCACAC
>CANREQ010000063.1 GCA_947629695.1 uncultured Clostridia bacterium
TGTAATTACGAAGTCTATAAACGCATAGAAGCGAGCAGAACGAGGCGCGCGAGGATAACCCGAAGGAGCATACAAAGACGTATGTGACTGAGGAGTGCGTAAACCTTTCCTAAATAATTTACGGCGCAAGCAGGGTTCCCCTGCGTTAGCGCAACACAATTTGCGCATACCTGCGCCTCAGCGGGGTGAAGTTGCGCCATTATATTATCGTGCGCCCTTAAAAATGGCGCAACGAGGGGCAGAGCCCCTCAATATCACGAAAAATTTGCGCGTTCGCAATAACGCGCAAATTTTTCGTGAACTTTTTTATATGCGTTTAGCGGTAGCAGTGCAAAGGAGGGCGGCGGAGAAAATACTCCGCCGCCCTCCTTTGCACAAGTAAAAAAACGCGGTGCCTCGGCACCGCGTTTTTTATCAACCATTCACGCTGTACAACAAATCAAAATAAGTGGGATAAGGCCAATATTCGGCCGAGGTGAGCTTTTCCATCTTGTCCACCCGCGTGCGTATATCGCGCATAAGGGGGATCACCTTGTGAGCCATGGCCTGAGAGCACGCGGCGACGTCCGACATGTTCGTACCGGCGAGAAGATTTTCCAGCTTGCCCGCCAATGCGCAGACTTCGTCGTTGAGCGCGGCGAGAGCGGTTATCGTCTGTTTTTCGCCCGTGCAGGGGAGCTCCTCGTTTACCGCCTGTTTTGCCGCCACGTTTGTACAGAGGTTCGCGACGTAATCGGACACGGCGGGAAGTATATCCCTGCGCACCATTTCAAGCATTGTCAAGGCCTCGATATTTATCGTCTTTGCGTAATTTTCAAGCTGTATATTCGCGCGCGCGACCGCCTCGTCACGGGTGTAAACGCCCTGCCGCACGAATACGGCTATATTGTCCTCTTCAAAGCAGACGGGCACTGCGTCCGCGGTATTCTTATAATTGAGAAGGCCGCGCCGCGCCGCCTCCTGCTCCCAATCCGGGCCGTAGCCGTCGAGGTTGAATATTATGCGGTAGTGCGCCTTTAGCTCCCTTTCGATTATCTTATCCGCGGCCTTTTGGATATCTTTCGCGCCCTCCAGCTCGTCCGCGAACGCGCAGAACGCGTCGGCAACTATGGTGTTCAGAACTATGTTTGCGTCGGCGACGTTGGCCTGAGAGCCGGGCATGCGGAACTCGAATTTGTTGCCCGTGAAAGCGAAGGGCGAAGTCCTGTTCCTGTCCGTCGCGTCCTTGGGGAAAATGGGGCTTTCGGGAACGCCTATGTAGCCCTTCTGCGCCTCGACGGGCACGTAGTCCACTCCCTTTACGATGCTGTCAACGAGCGCGCCGAGCTGGTCTCCCAAATATATTGAAATTATAGCGGGAGGCGCTTCGTTTGCGCCCAGCCTGTGGTCGTTACCCGCAGAGGCTACGGAAGCGCGCAAAATGCCCTGATAATCGTCCACCGCCCTTATCACTGCCGTCAACACGAGCTTGAAAAGGGTATTCGTTTCGGGCGAAGGCCCGGGGTTGAGCAGGTTAAACCCGTCGTCTGTTGACATCGACCAATTGTTGTGCTTGCCGCTTCCGTTTATTCCCTCGAAGGGCTTTTCGTGCAACAGGCAGGCAAGGTGATGGCGCTGGGCTACCTTCTTCATTATCTCCATCGTGAGCATATTAGTATCCACCGAGATGTTTGCGGTGTTGAATATGGGCGCCATTTCGTGCTGGGCGGGAGCGACTTCGTTGTGCTTGGTCTTGGAGTAGATGCCGTAGCTCCACAGTTCCTCGTCCAGATCGCGCATGAAATCGGCGACGCGCTTTTGCAACACGCCGAAGTAGTGGTCCTCCAGCTCCTGCCCGCGGGAGACGGGCGCACCGAAGAGCGTGCGGCCGGTGAGGCGCAGATCCTTCCTCTGCATGTATTCCTCTTCGTTGACGAGGAAGTACTCCTGCTCGGGTCCCACCGTCGTGGCGACCTTTTTGCAGTTTATGCCGAAGAGCGCAAGCACCCGCTTTGCCTGCTTATCTATCGCCGTCATGGAACGCAGAAGGGGGGATTTCTTATCCAGCGTTTCGCCCGTGTAGGAGACGAATACGGTGGGTATGTAAAGGGTGCCCTCTTTTACGAACGCGGGAGACGTGGGGTCCCACGCCGTATAGCCGCGGGCCATGTATGTCACGCGGGAGCCGCCCGAAGGGAAGCTGGAAGCGTCCGCCTCGCCCACCGTCAGGCTCTTGCCCGTGAGGCGCATTATGACGTTATCCCCCTCGGGTTCTATGAAGCTGTCGTGCTTTTCGGCGGTGAGG
This sequence comes from uncultured Clostridia bacterium, assembly GCA_947629695.1. Lineage (GTDB taxonomy): Bacteria > Bacillota > Clostridia > Christensenellales > Borkfalkiaceae > Coproplasma. The sequence continues at coordinate 2,285 of CANREQ010000063.1, forward strand.
CCGGTCAAAGGCTGGAACCAATGGGTGTAGTGAGTCGCGCCCTTGGAGACCGCCCACTTCTTCATCGCCGAGGCGACCGTGCCCGCGATTGACACGTCGAGCTGTTTTCCCGCCTCAATCGTAGCGCGCAGAGCCTTGTACACCTCGCTGGGTAAAGTCTCCTTCTGCACCCTGTCGTTGAAAACGTTTATGCCGAAATCCTGGGGAAGTGCCATATTAACTCTCCTTTTTTGGCGGTAACGACCGCCCTTTTGTCCGTAACGGAAATTATTATATTGTAAGCGCGCGGAAATGTCAACTTATAACAGAGCAATGCGGGCAAGCGGGTCATATTTCCCCGCCGTCATCCTCTCCGCCGTCCACGTCCTCGAACCTCGCCGGCTTGATTAGGTGCGTGCCCTTCACGTCGTTGTGCATATCCGCCGCGTTTTCCGCCATTATCCCGCGCTGCACCGAGGCGTACCCGTGCTTTTTGCGTATTTCGTCAACGCATCTTTCCGCCCTCTCCCTCTTCGCGTAACTTCCGCCCGCCTCGTCCAAGGTCAACTGGGATACGCCGCCGTCCATGCCCGAGACCGTGATCCCGAGAGCGCGCACGGCAAATGGCGGAGAAAATTTAGAGACGAACAGATCGTAAGCGTGGTTGGCGATCTCCCCGCACAGGGCGGTGTGCCTCACCTTTTTCTGCACGGAAAAACTGTTGAGCGCGCTGTCTCTCACCCACAGGTGCACCGTATCCGCGAGCCCGAGGCCCGATTCCCTCAGGCGGGAGGCCACGCTCTCCGCAAGCACATACAACATGCGCTTTACGTCGTTCAAAGAGGTGAGATCCTTCGGGCAGGTCATGGAATTTCCTATGGATTTCAAGTCGCGTTCCTCGCCTATTGCGCGCACGGGGTTATCGTCCTCGCCGCGCGCGTATGTCAGAAGCGTGCGCCCGAATTTGCCGAACTTGTCGCATATCAACCCGTCGTCGGCGGCGGCAAGGCGGCCTATTGTGCTCAGCCCCATGTCCTTGAGCTTTGCTTCCGTCCGCGAACCCACCATCAAGAGGTCGGCAACGGGCAGGCCGTAAACCACGCTCTTGTAGTTTGCGCGCGAGATGACCGAGGTCCCGTCCGGCTTTTTCAGGTCGGACCCGAGCTTTGCGTAGATCTTATTGAAGGAGACCCCGACCGAGACGGTCAAGCCCAGCTCTTTTTTGACCGCAAACCTGACTGTATCGCCTATGTGCCGCAAAAAGCCGTCCGAAAAGTGCTTTTCGCCCCCGCAATCGACGTATTTTTCGCCGTCGTAGGGGGGAAATATGCCCGTGGAATGGGTCACGTCCAGCCAGCACTCGTCTATGCCGTAGTTTTCCACGAGGTCTGTATAGCGCGCATAAATCGCCTTTACTTTGCGGGAGTACGCCATGTACTCGTCGAAGTGGGGCCCGACTATGATTATGCCAGGGCACTTGCGCTTTGCCTGCCAAATCGTATCGCCCGTGCGCACGCCCGCCTTTTTGGCTTCCTCGCTCTTCGCGAGCACTATGCCCCGCCTCTCCTCCTCGCTTCCGCACACGGCTACGGGCTTGCCGGAAAGGGCGGAATCCTTGAGCCTTTCGACCGACGCGTAGAAATTATTCAAATCGGAATGAAGTATTATTCTCTCCATATTACGATTATATCACTCCCGCGCGGATTTTTTCAATAAGACAGACAAAAATGTCTTAAAAGTTGCCGCGAAATTGTTGAAAAGCGGAAAAAAGCGCATTATAATATAGGCGTAAAAAATCTTTGAAAGGAGAATTGAAATGATAGACAAGAAAATTGCAAAGCTCATCAACGAGCAGGTAAACAAAGAAATGTATTCGGCCTATCTCTACCTCGACTTCGCAAACTACTACGAAGCGGAAGGGCTGGACGGATTCGCAAACTGGTATCAGGTGCAGGCCAAGGAAGAAATGGACCACGCGCTCATGATGCGCAGGTACCTCATAGACAACGGCGTGCGCGTGACATTCGACGTGATAGATAAACCCGACAAAGCGCTCAAGGACGCGGAGGCTCCCCTCAAGGCGGGTTACGAGCATGAGCAGTACGTCACCTCGCTCATAAACAATATCTATGCGGAGGCGTTTGCGATTAAGGACTTCAAGACCATGCAATTCCTCGATTGGTTCATAAAGGAGCAGGGCGAGGAGGAAAAGAACGCCGAGGATATGATAAGAAAGTTCGAGCTGTTCGGCCACGACGCAAAGGGGCTGTACGCGCTCAACCAGGAGCTTGCGGCGAGGGTTTACGCGCCTTCCGCCACCGGCCCCGCCATGTAAACCGGGTACAAAAAAACTTTAAAAAATGCGGTTGGGCGGCACATATGTGCCGCCCAATTAAATTTTTCACCGCTTATTTTATAAACATTTTCAAACCGCAAAATTATTTTGTGAGTTCTTCTATAACGCTGTCCAGCGCCTTGAAAAACCCGGGGAAAGTCTTTGAGCACACTTCGGCGTTTTCTATCTCAATGCCGTCCGCCCTCAGACCGGTAAGCGCGAAGCTCATCGCGACCCTGTGGTCGCCGAACGTATCTATCTTGGCCGCGCGGGGACGGGCGGGATAAATTTTCAAGCCGTCCTCCCGCTCTTCAACCTTCACGCCCATTGCCGTAAGATTTACGCAAGCCGCCTTTATCCTGTCGCACTCCTGCCCGCGCACGTGGGCGATGCCCGTTATTGTCGTGGGCGAGGAAAAATATGGCGCGATGGCCGCCAAAGTGAGGGCCTGGTCCGAAAAGGACGACATATCCACTTCGCCGCCGTCGAAATTTTCAACCAGCTTTATGAATTTATAATCGCCCTGCATGGTGTGCGGCATGACCCCGCGCACGCGCACCTTTGAGCCCAATATGCGGTTCAACGCGTAGAAGTAGCAGGCCGCGGAAACGTCCGGCTCTATGTCGTATTTTTTCGCGGTATATCCGCCCGAAACGGCAAATTCATCCCCCGCCTTTTCTACGTTTACGCCGAAAGACCACATCATATCTGCCGTCATGGCGACGTAATCCATTCCGTGGCTGCCCGTCGGCAGGATTTTCACCGTTTTTTTTGTGCAGGGGACGCACATAAGAAGCGCGGAAAGATATTGGCTGCTCTTGCTCACGTCCACTTCAATCACGTCTTTTACGTCCTTCGTGCCCCTCACTTTAAAGGGGAAGCAGTATTTTGTTTGGGTGAAATCAAATCGGGCCCCCGCACTTTCAAGAGCCCTTATAAGTGGCTCCTGAGGGCGGGCTCTCATCTGGTCTGAGCAATCGAGAGTAAACTCGCCGTCGGAAAGGGCGCACAGCGCCGTCAAAAAGCGGGCCGCCGTGCCGGAGCTCCCCACATAAACCTCGCCCTCTTTTACGGGTATGCGCCCGCCGCACCCGTAAATTTTCAAGATATTTTCGCCCTCTTGCCCCTCTTCCGCCTTTATGCCGAGGCTTTTCAGCGCGGCGAGAAAGGTGGCGCAGTCGTCGGACAGCTGTACCCCGTAGAGGGTGGAAACGCCGTCCGCGAGGGCGGCCAAAAGCATTGCGCGCGCCGTTATGCTCTTGGAGCCCGGCACGGATACAATGGCCGCGGGATCTGTTATTTTGCCGTAAATGTTTCTTACCTTGTAATTCATTTTCTTCTTCTCAAAATGTCGCCGGCACAGAGCACGAACGGGCATTTTATCGTGTAGACGCACTGCACCCTCTTGCAATCCGTAACGTTTTCGCCGTCGGGGGTCTGCGCGCTTTCCACTAAAAAGCTCTTGCCGAAATTTTCGCCGGGAGACAAAATTTCAAGCCTGTCACCTACCTTGAATCTCCCGCGCATTTCCACCTTTGCAAAGCCGTTTTCATATCCCGTAACGTTTGCGATATAGTCGCAATCGCCCTTGGCCTGGCTGTCGGAATAATTGACCGTTTTGCCGTTTGCCCCCAACATATACGCCGTCGTATAGTCGCGGTGAGCGGCCGTTAAAAGTTCCCTTTCCACCTCTTTGGTGTATCCGCCGTCCATGCACCGCCTGTACGCGTTGATGACGGTGGCGAGGTAGTATTCGCTCTTCATCCTTCCCTCTATTTTGAATGAAGTTATCCCGGCTTCCCGCATTTTATCGAGGTGCTCCGACATGTTAAGATCCTTGCTGTTGAAGATATAGGTGCCCCGCCCGTCCTCTTCCACGGGCATATCGCCGCTCTCTTCCCCCGCGTCGCACTTCTTAACGGAATATTTCCACCTGCACGCCTGGACGCACTCCCCGCGGTTGGAGGGCCGCCCGCTGAGATAATCGGATAAAAGGCACCTGCCGGAGTAGGATATGCACATCGCCCCGTGCACGAAGGCTTCAAGCTGTATGTCGGGCACAAAGGCGCGTATCTCCGCAATTTCTTCAAGCGAGAGTTCGCGCGCGAGTATGACCCTTTGCGCGCCCCGGTCGCGCCAGAATCTGACGGCGTATTTGTTGGTGATGTTGGCCTGCGTGGATATATGTACGGGCAAGTTGGGCGCAGCCTTTTTCGCCGCGTAAAACACACCGCTGTCGGATATTATCGCCGCGTCAACGCCGATGGATTGCAGATAGGCGAAGTAGTCCTCCATCTCCGCCATGTCGCCGTTTCGCGCGAATATGTTCGCGGTGACGTAGACCTTTTTGCCGAGAGCATGGGAAAGCGACACGGCTGTTTTGAGTTCATCCGAGGTAAAGTTATCCGCAAAAGAGCGCAAAGAAAAGGCTTTGCCCCCGATATATGCCGCGTCCGCGCCGAAATAAAAGGCGGTTTTCAGCTTTGTAAGATTGCCCGCCGGGGCCAATAATTCAACGTCCTTCATCATATCCAACCTTTGTATTTTCACAGCTTCACGCTTATCGCAACGCCGTCGCCCACCGCGACGACCGAAGTGCTCAGCCCGCCGTCCGACGTAACCGCGTCCAGATATTCGCGTATGTGCAGGGCCAGCATTTTTCGCTTTGCGGGCGGCTCTGCCTCACCGTTTATCCACCCGTTCAAAAGCACGTCGTCGGCGACGAGCACGCCGCCCCTTTTCAACACGCGCTTGAGTTGCGGCAACAATTTTACGTACTGCACCTTAGCGCAATCGAGAAAGATGAAATCAAACGAGCAATCGGCAATGCCCGGCAAAATATCCGCCGCATCGCCGCACAGTAAATCACACCTTTCCCCATACGCGCTTAAATTTGCCTCCGCCCGCGCAAAAAAGACGGGGTCCCGCTCTATCGCGGCGACGCGGCAAAAAGGCAGTGCGCGAAGAAGGGCCAAAGAGGTCAGACCGAGCGCACAACCGACTTCCAATACCGAGGCGGGGTTTTTCGCGAGGGCGAGGGTCAGCAAAAACCCCAACGTCTCGTCGTCGGCTACGGGGATTTGGTCTTGTTGCGCCGCCGAGCGCAGTGCGGCTATATCGCCGTCTATTTTGAGTTTATTTATCCCCGCCGTCGCGCTTTTCCTCTCGCCTTTGGAAGTATCGAAGTGCGCGTAATTGAATTGTTCTTTTCTCTCTTTCGCCATATTTTTGTAAAGTGTTCTTTGGTTTTATGTTCTGTGATGGGATATATTTTACGCGCCCGCGCCTTCCTTGTCACCCTGCCCCCGCCGTCACCCTGAGCAAGCGAAGCGCGCCGAACGGGTCCCCCTGTCTTAAGTGGGAAAGCCGTTTCAACGTCACTCCCTACCACCACAAGGGAAGAGGGCAAAGGGAGCCAGGGGTGCACCGTCACCCTGAGCGAAGCACCGCAGGTGCGCAGTCGAACGGGTCCCCCTGTCTTGAGTGGGAAAGCCGTTTCAAACAACACCCTACCACCACGTGGGACGAGCGCGGAGCTTCTCAAAACAGTGGACACCCACTGTTTTGCCGCGCGAGATGAGTGAGCGCATAGTGAAT
>CANREQ010000064.1 GCA_947629695.1 uncultured Clostridia bacterium
GGCCTATATTCATACGCGAAGGAACGCCGAGGGGGTTGAGCACTATCTGCAAGGGAGTGCCGTCCGCAAGGAAGGGCATATCCGCCTGGGGAAGCACGCGGGAGATAACGCCCTTGTTTCCGTGGCGGCCCGCCATCTTATCGCCCACCTGCACCTTTCTCTTCTGCGCGATATATACGCGCACGAGCTTGGATACGCCGGGCGAAAGCTCGTCTTTGTTCTCGCGGGTGAATATCTTTACATCTACGACTATGCCGCCCTCGCCGTGGGGAACTTTGAGGGAGGTATCCCTCACTTCCCTCGCCTTTTCGCCGAATATCGCGCGCAGAAGCCTCTCTTCGGGCGTGAGTTCCGTCTCACCCTTGGGGGTTACTTTGCCGACGAGTATATCGCCGGGCTGTACCTCCGCGCCTATTCTGACTATGCCGTTTTCGTCGAGGTCTTTGAGCGCGTCCTCGCCGACATTGGGTATATCGCGGGTTATTTCCTCTTCGCCCAGCTTCGTATCGCGGGCTTCGGTTTCGTGTTCTTCTATATGAATGGAAGTGAATACGTCGTCCTGCACGAGCTTCTCGCTTATGAGGATAGCGTCCTCGTAGTTATAACCTTCCCATTCCATATATCCCACGAGGATATTCTTGCCTAGGGCGAGCTCGCCGTTGTTGGTGGCGGGACCGTCGGCTATTATCTCGCCCGCTTCTACCCTGTCGCCCGTGTTGACTATGGGGCGCTGGTTGAGGCAGGTGTTCTGGTTGGACCGCTCGAATTTCTTCAGCTTGTACTCGGTGACGAGCCCGCTGTCCTCCCTTATCTTTATCATATCCGAAGCGCAACCTACGACGGTGCCCGCCTCTTTCGCGTGCACTATTACGCCGCTGTCGCGCGCTATCGCCGCCTCGATGCCCGTCGCGACTATCGCGCTCTCCGTCTTCATAAGGGGAACGGCCTGGCGCTGCATGTTGGAGCCCATCAGCGCGCGGTTGGTATCGTCGTTTTCGAGGAAGGGTATCAGCGCCGTCGCTACGGATACGAGCTGTTTGGGGCTGACGTCCATATAATCCATCTTGTCCGCGGTCATCTGCGTGATGAGGTCGCGGTGACGGCATCCTACGTATTTGTTTACAAAGCGGTTGTTTTCGTCGAGCGGCTCGTTGGCCTGCGCTACGACGAATTTATCCTCCTCGTCGGCAGTGAGGTAATCGACGTGGTCGGTTACCACGGGCACGCCGTTTTCATCCTTTACCACCTTTCTGTAAGGGCTCATGATAAAGCCGTACTCGTTAACCTTGGAGAAGGTGGCAAGCGAGGAGATAAGACCTATGTTCTGACCTTCGGGCGTCTCTATGGGGCAAAGCCTTCCGTAGTGGGAGTGATGCACGTCGCGCACTTCGAAGGTCGCCCTGTCGCGGTTGAGGCCGCCGGGGCCGAGCGCGGAGAGCTTGCGCTTGTGCGTGAGCTCCGCCGCGGGGTTGGTCTGGTCCATGAACTGCGAGAGCTGGGAGGAGCCGAAAAACTCCCTAATGACCGCCGAAACGGGACGCACGTTGACCAGACCCGAGGGGGTGACTTCCATTGCGTCCTGCGTGGCCATTCTCTCTTTTATCAGCTTTTCGAGCCTTGAAATACCTATTCTCAATTGGTTGGTCAACAGCTCGCCCACGGAGCGGACGCGGCGGTTGCCCAAATGGTCTATATTGTCTATCGTGCCTATGCCGTACTGCAAGTCGATATTGGAGGAGATAGCCGCGACTATATCGTCAACCGTAATGTGCTTGTGGTTGAGCTTTTCGACTATAGGCTTTATTGTCTTTTTCTCTTCCGCGTCGAGCGTTTCCTTGTCGGTGTAAAGGAGATGCTCGAAGAGCTTGCACGCTTCGACAAATCTCACGCGCTGTTCCTTGCGCTTCTCGCGGTTTTTCTTCTCCTCGGGCTTTTCGTCCTCGGTCTCCTCCACTTCGGCCGTGTAGTATATTGCGTTTATCTCCTCGAGGTGCCTTTGGGCGACTTCTTCGCACGTCGCGCTCCTGCACTCCTCCGCGATCTTCTTCATAAAGGCGAAGTTGGGATAATAAACGGTTGCAAGCAAGCCGAAAGTCTTGGGGTTCTTATCGGACAGAGCCCTGAAATTTACCGTATTGTTGGCGATTATCTTGTGCCTTATCTCGCCGCGCTCGCTGTCGCTGACGAGGACGAACACTTCGTTTATGCCGTTGTCCTGTATTTCCACCGCCTTTTCGTCGGTGATGATCTCGCCCGCGGAAGCGAGCTTTTCGCCCGTTACGGGGCTGAATATATCGTCCGCGACCCTGCACCCGGGCAAGCGGTACGCAAGGTTGAGCTTTTTGTTGAATTTATACCTGCCGACCTTTACGACGTCGTAACGCCTCTGGTCGAAGAAGAGGTTGTTGAGGTGCTGTCTTACCGAAGCTTCGGTGGGAACTTCGCCGGGGCGGAGCCTTCTGTACAGCTCCACAAGTCCGTCGCTCTCCGATTTGGTGGTGTCCTTGGCTATGGTATCCTCTATCATCTTCTCGTTTGCGAACAGATCGAGAATGGCCCTGTCGGAGCCGAAGCCCAAAGCCCTCAGAAGCACGGTGGAGCAGATCTTGCGCTTCCTGTCAACGTGCACCCACTGTACGCCCTGCGCGTCCTGCTCGAACTCCAGCCACGCGCCGCGGTTGGGAATGACGGTGGTCATATACATTTCCTTGCCCGTCTTGTCCCTTTCCATATCGTTATAGGAGCCGGGAGAGCGCACCAGCTGGGAAACTATTACGCGCTCCGCGCCGTTGATGATAAACGAGCCCGAATCGGTCATGAGCGGCAACTCGCCCATGAAAACTTCCTGGTCTATTACTTCGTCCTTTACTTTGTTTACAAGTCTGACGCGCACGCGGAGGGAAAGCGCATATGTCGCGTCGCGGTTGCGGCACTCCTTTTCGTCGTACTTGGGCTTTTCGTCAAACCAATGGTCGAGGAAATACAGCTCGTAATGGTCGGAATAGTCCGTAATAGGCGAAAAGTCCTCGAACACCTCGCTTATGCCCTCGTTGATAAAGACCGAATAACTCGCCTTCTGTATCTCAACAAGGTCGGGAATGTCGATGACTTCGTTGATTTTACCGAACTTCCTTCGCTCGGTTTTGCCATACTTGTGAATAGGTAAATTCATTAAAAATACTCCTTTACTTTGTTTATATCACGTGTTGGCGATCATGCGTATATATCTTTTCACCGCAAAAAATCTTTACGTCATAATTTACGTTTTTTTATGTAAACGCCCTTTACAAACGGGATAAAGTAGTGTATACTTACCGTATTATCCGCGTGTTTACGCGCCCCCGCAAAGTCGCAAAAGGGCAAAAATGGGCATTTAGCGCATTGTAATACAGAATAGTATTATATTACCGCCCAATCAAACTGTCAAGCAAAAAACGGGCGCGTTAAAAATTTTATTTTTACTTTTTACGGCGGATTTTATCGAACGGCGGAATTATGAGGATAGATAAATTTCTTAAGGTTTCGAGGATATTGAAAAGGCGCACCGTGGCGCAGGAAGCGTGCTCCGGCGGGAAAGTAAGCATAAACGGGAAGGAAGTCAAACCCTCCCACCCCGTAAAGGAAGGCGACACGGTGGAAATATCCTACGCGAGCGGCGCGCTCAAGTTCAGGGTGCTGGCCGTAAAGGAGGTCGTCAAAAAGGACGAAGCCCCCTCGCTTTACGAAATTATTTCATAAGGTGGCCGTATGGCGAAAATTCTCTTATCCAAATTCAGGGAATCGGTGCTTTCCGTATTGCCCGTAACGGCGATCATTCTCGTGATCGCGCTGACGCCGCTCGCGTCGCTGACCGTGACCGAGACGGTGGCCTTTTGCCTGTCCGCCGTCGGGCTGATAATAGGCATGTCGCTGTTCAACCTCGGGGCGGACCTCGCGATGACCCCCATGGGCGGGCACGTGGGGACGGGCCTCACCAAGTCCAAAAAGTTGGGCGTATTGCTTTCCGTGTGCTTTGTCATGGGGCTTCTCATCACCATAGCCGAGCCCGATTTGACGGTGCTTGCGGAGCAGGTAAAGACAATTATGCCCCTCGGCGGGAGCGCGGGCAAGTGGCTATTGATTATAACCGTCGGCGTGGGCGTGGGGCTGTTTTTGCTCGTCGCCGTATTGAAAATAGTCTTTCATAAGGACCTGTCCGCCTTTCTGATGTTCTTCTACCTCATGCTATTCGCGCTGTGCGCAATACTCGCGGAAAAGGGGAAGAACGTGCTCATCCCCCTTTCCTTCGATTCCGGCGGGGTGACGACGGGACCCATAACCGTGCCCTTTATAATGGCGCTGGGCGTGGGGATTTCGGCGACGGTCGGCGGACGCGGGGCGAGCGAAAATTCCTTCGGTCTCATCGCTCTGTGCTCTGTAGGGCCCATAATCGCGGTAATGGCGCTCTCCTTGACGACGCGCGGCGACCTCGGGGCGTTCGATGTTGGGCAATACGCGATAGACAGGACGCTGGGGGTCAACCTCGGATTTCTGATACTCGACAAGATTAAGGAGGTTGCGCTCGCGCTCGGGCTGATAGCGGCGTTCTTCCTCCTTTTGCAGTTTACGGTGCTCAGACTCCCCGGGCAAAAGCTCATACAAATTGCCATAGGGATAGGCTATACGTTTGTCGGCCTCATAATATTCCTCGTATCCGTCGAGGTGGGATTCAAGCCCGTCGGATACACTTTGGGCGTGCAGATCGCCTCGTTCGGCAAGCCGGTTATCGTAATTTTGGGCTTTGTGCTCGGCCTCGTCGTAGTCCTTGCCGAGCCCGCGATACACGTCCTCAACAAGCAGGTAGAGACGATAACAAACGGCGGAGTGAAAAAGACGGAAATGCTCATCGCCCTTTCGGTTGCCGTGGGCATATCCATAGGGCTTTCCATGCTCCGCGCGATTTATAAATTTTCCATATTATATTATCTCATCCCCGGCTATCTGATCTCTCTCGGGCTGTCCTTCTTCGTGCCTAAGATATACACTGCGATAGCCTTTGATTCCGGCGGGGTGGCTTCCGGCCCGCTGACGTCGAGCTTTATACTCCCCTTGACAATAGGCGCGTGCTGCGCCACGAGCGGCGCGGAGAGCATTTACGGCTTCGCGTTCGGCGTTGTGGCAATGGTCGCGATGACCCCTTTGATTACCATTCAGCTACTCGGCTTCAAGGCCGTGATGTCCTCTGCCGTACGCGCTAAGATAACGATGATGCGCATACTCTCGGCGGACGACGAACAAATCATCTGTTTCAAATGAGGTGACGCGGATATGTCGGAAAGCGAAAACAGACAGTTGAAGAAAAAATCCAGGCACGCCGAAAGGGCGGCCGCGCACAATGCGGAGCCGCACGAAAAACGGCACGCCAAAAACGCCGACAAGGGCACGCACACAGTCTCGTCGAACAGGCTTGAAATGCTGGTTACGGTCATCGCGCGCAACAAGGCGGAATACTATATGGATCTGATACAGTCCTTTAACGTGAATATGCAGGTCATGGCCCTCGCGCAGGGCACGGCCGACGCAAAAACCATGCGCTATTTGGGGCTTACGGACAGCGACAAGAGCGTCATTTTCAGCATAATACAGGAAAATAAGATACCCGACGCGCTCGCCGCGCTTGAGGAGAAATTCGCCTCGCTGAAGGGCGGCAAGGGCATCGCGTTTACGGTGCCACTCGCAAGCGTTATAGGCAAGCTCCTGTTCGGATTTCTTTCGGACAACAGGACGTTCGTAAAGGAGGGAATTTGAAATGCAGACCCAATATGAAGTGATTTTCTGCATAGTAAACGCGGGATTTTCCGACGTGGTCATGGACGCGGCCAAGGAAGCCGGGGCGCGCGGCGGCACGGTCATCCACGCCAGAGGCACAGCCAACAAGGAAGCCGAACAATTTTTCCACATAACCATTCAGCCTGATAAGGACGTGGTGATGATACTCGTTTCCAATAAGATAAAGGACGCGGTCCTGCACGCGCTTTACAACCGTGCGGGATTGAGGACGGCGGGCCAGGGCATAGTCTTTTCCCTGCCCGTAAACGACGTGGCCGGAGTGGAAAAACCTCAGGCCGTCCAACCCGGAAGCGGGGAAACCGCCGCGGACGGAAGTTCTTCCGGAAAAATTGATTCTGCTCCCGAAAGCGCAGGCGGAAGCGTGGAAAACGACGCCGCAAGCGGCCCCGCAGGCGAAAACTCATGAAAATAAGCGTCATCTTATGCGCGGCGGGCAGGGGGGAGCGCGCCGGCCTCGGCAGAAATAAACTGCTGTACCCCTTCCTCGGGGCGAACGCGCTGTACTACTCCCTCGGAAAAATACGCGCCTTCGGAAAATACCTTGAGGAAAGCGGCGGCCGGGACAAAATAGACAAAATTATAGTGACGGCGGCAAAAGAGGATATCGAGGAAATTTCCGCCGTGTGCGGAAAGGACTGCGTCGTCGTGCCCGGCGGAGATACGCGCATGCAAAGCGTTTACAACGCGCTCCTTGCGGCGGACGGGGATCTCGCCCTCATTCACGACGGCGCGCGCCCCTTTACGTCCCTACCCCAATTCGCCGCGTGCTTAAGCGCGGCAAAGGAGTGCGGCGGGGCTGTCCTCGCGATGCCCGTGACGGATACGATTGCCGTGCAAAAGGACGGTTGGGTGGCGGATATACCCCGGCGAAGCGATCTGTACGCCGTCCAGACGCCGCAGATCTTCGACGCTAAAAAGCTGAAATACGCCTATGAAAAGGCCATGGAAAGCGGCGAAATATTCACCGACGACGGCTCGGTTTATTCCCGCTTCGTGTCCCCCGTAAAAATCTGCCCCGAGGGCAGTGCGGAGAACAAAAAACTCACCTACCGCTCCGATTTCGAAGTTGAAAGTCCCATAAAGAAGCTTGCCGTTGCGGGCGGGAAAACGGGCTACGGCGTGGACGTGCACGCGTTCGGGAAAAAGTGCGGCTATATCACCCTGTGCGGCGTAAAGATACAAAGCGAAAGCGGACTTATAGCGCACTCCGACGGGGACGTTGCCCTGCACGCCGTAATGGACGCGCTTTTGTCCGCGGCGGGGCTGGACGACATCGGCCACTACTTCCCCGAAAACGACCCCCGCTACGAGGGCGCAGACAGCGCAAAACTGTTGGGCGAGGTGATCGCCATGCTCGCAGGAAAAAATTTGAAGCCGCTGTCCCTTTCCGTCGCAATCCAGGCGGAAAGGCCGAGGCTATCCCCCTATATCGGGCAGATGAGGCAAAATCTTTCCGCGCTTACGGGCGCGCAAGAGGATTGCGTTTCCATAACGGCGGGCACCTGCGAGGGGCTCGGATTTGTGGGCGAGGGCCTGGGAATTTGCGCCCACTGCGCCTGCACGCTGGGCAATATCCGTAGCGGCTGATTTTTACAAGAGAGATTTAATTTCAAAAAAGCGGGGCGGTTTGACGCGGCCGCTATAAAATCAAGATATTAAGGCATTTTTTTATTTAACGCCCGAAGGAAAAAGAGAATCTACGGGCGAAAAGGGGAATTATGGCAAAGAGCATTTCGACGGTTTTCGTGTGCAGTGAGTGCGGAGCTTCGTCGCCGCGCTGGCTGGGGCGGTGCCCCTCCTGCGGCAAATTCAATACCCTGGCCGAAGAGGCGGTAAAGAGCGAGCCGTCCGCCCGCGACAAAAAGGCCGTCTACTCCCTGCCCAAGGCGCGCCCCCTTTCCGAGATCGTGCAGGAGCGTTTTTTGAGAACGCCTTCCGGCATTTCTGAATTTGACAACGTGCTCGGCGGGGGCATCGTCGCG
>CANREQ010000065.1 GCA_947629695.1 uncultured Clostridia bacterium
ATAAATGAATATCGGGCGGCGCGAAACGCGCCGCCCGATATTCATAAATTCAGCTATGTTGATTCGTAATATTTGCTACCATTTTGGTAGTTATGGCATAATTATATTACCAAAATGGTAATATGTCAAATGATATGAAAACAATTTTGGGAGAAAGATTGAGGGAACTCAGGGAAGAGCGCGGACTCACACAGCGAGAGCTTGCGGCTGAGCTTAACCTAAACCCCGTAACGTATTTGCATTATGAAAAAGACCAGCGCGAACCGCCTCTCGGCGTGCTTGCCGATATGGCAGAATACTTCGGCGTTTCCGTCGATTATTTGCTCGGACTTAAAGAAATTTAAATAAAAAAAGCACAAAAAAGGCGCGTTTTACCGAACGGATAAAACGCGCCTTTTATATTTATGTTGTATGTCCTATCAGATGAGGTTCAATGCCCCGAACAAATTGTACTTGCTGAAAATAACGACCATTACAAGCGAAATCGTGGACATTATCTTTATGAGAATATCGAGGGAAGGTCCTACGGTATCCTTCAGGGGGTCGCCCACCGTGTCGCCGACGACTGCCGCGTCGTGTACGCTGTCGTAGCCTTCTTCACCCTTCTTAACGCCCTCGACGCCGCCGCTTTCTATGTACTTCTTCGCGTTATCCCATGCGCCGCCGGCGTTGCCGGTGTATATCGCAAGCATTATCGCCGCGATCGTCGCGCCGACGAGCAAGCCACCGACAAATTCCGCACCGAAGATGAAGCCCGAAACTACGGGAATGAGTATGGCTATTATGCAGGGAACGCGCATTTCCTTTAAGGAGCCCTGGGAAGAGATCTCTATACAGGTCTTGTAGTCGGGATCGGCCTCGCCTTCCAATATGCCGGGGATCTCCTTGAACTGCCTGCGCACTTCCTCAACCATCTTGCGCGCCGCCTTGGCAACCGCGTTTATCAACATGCCCGAGAACATGAAGGGTATCGCCGCGCCCACTATCGCGCCGCACAGCGTCAAAGGCTGCATTACGTTAAGTATGAGCTGATTAAGCCATGTATTTATTTCCGCGGAGTCTATCACGTTGAACGCGAACAGATAGCTTGTGAGCATCGACAGCGCCGCCAAAGCCGCGGAGCCTATCGCAAAGCCCTTGCCTATCGCCGCCGTCGTGTTGCCTACGGAGTCGAGCTTATCGGTTATCTCGCGCACCTCTTCGTCAAGTTCGCTCATCTCCGCAATGCCGCCTGCGTTGTCCGAAATGGGGCCGTATGTATCTACGGAGACGGTCGCCGCGACGAATGAGAGCATACCCAGCGCCGCGCAGGAAATTCCGTACATGCCCGCGACGAGGTAAGCGCCGAAAATCGCAACGCCCAACACTATTACGGGAAGCATACAGCTTATCATGCCGTTTGCCATACCCTGAGTGATTGTAAGCGCACTGCCTTCTTTGGAAGCTTCCGCGATCTTTTTGGTGGGCTTGTAGTCGTAGCTGGTGTAGTATTCGGAAATAATTCCTATAACTATGCCCGCGACAATGCCGAATATCGCCGCTACCCAAGGGGAGAAGTTGGCGAGTTTGAATCCTATCAGCTTAAGCTGCTCCGTCCCGCTGAAGTCCTTGAACATAAAGAAGCTTAACAGGAAGCACCCTATGACCGACGCGCCCGCCGAAATCCATGTGGCTATGTTGAGTTCCATATGTACGTTTTTGGAAAGGTTTTTCCTGAGTACTATATACGATATACCCACTACGCAACCGATGAGCCCCGCGCCCGCAAATACGAGGGGGAACAAAAGGAGCATCTTCATCAGAGCCGCGTCCACTATCACGTGTTTGAGCGTCAGCTCGCTCGCGAGGATAACGCCGGAGAGCATCGCGCTTACGTAGGACTCCAGAAGGTCGCTTCCGAGGCCCGCTACGTCGCCCACGTTGTCGCCTACGTTATCGGCAATGGTCGCGGGGTTGCGGGGGTCGTCCTCGGGAATGTGCGCTTCCGTCTTGCCGACCAGATCCGCGCCCATATCCGCCGCCTTGGTGTAAATGCCGCCGCCGACGCGGTTGAAAAGGGCGATTATGGAGCAGCCCAGCGCATAGCCCGAAAGGGTCATGGTGAAGCCCGTTTCAAGTTCTCTGAAGATAAGTCCATGCTTTACATCATTATTTACTATGTCGGCTATCTGATGGTTTGCAAGGCCGAAGATGAGGAACACGATTATCGCGCCCAAGAGCGCAAAGCCCGCTACGCAAAGGCCCATGACCGAGCCGCCTTTAAAGGCAACTTTGAGCGTCTTGCCCAAATCGCGCGTTTCGTTTGCGCGGTTGGCAACCCTGACGTTCGCGTAGGTGGCTATCTTCATTCCCACAAAGCCCGCCGCAGCCGACATAACCGCGCCTATCACGAACGCGATACCCGTCTGCCAGCTTATGAAAACGCCCAAAACGACCGCGACTACCGCGCCTATTATCGCAACGATCTTAAACTCGTAAGCGATGAAGGCGTTTGCGCCTATACGTATGGCGCCCGCGATCTTTTCCATTTTCTCGCTCCCCTCTTTCAGCTTCTTGACGCTGAAATAGTTGAACGCCGCGTAGGCTACGGCAAGAATTACCGCCGCACCCACGATGATGAGTAACAATTCAGGAATCTTCATACCTTTCCCCTTTGTAATATATATTTGCGCGGCTTGCAGGAATATGCGCGCTTAAAATGACGCCTTCCCGCCGTCACGCCAAAATAATAACATAATGTAAGTTAAATTGCAACAGAATTATATATTTTCTCACATTAAAATTTCGCAAAATGAGTTGAAATTATCAAAAAATTTCGCGATTGCTATTGAAAAGTCGTTTGCTTTGTGTTACAATAAACCAAGTGAAAATATTTTAACGGGCGGCGCGCATTTTGCGTTTGCGGCTCCGATCGGGGGAAATCATGAAAGACAGCAACTGCGGCTACTGCATGCGTGGCGAGCTTCTCGCCAAATTCGGCATTTATATCTGCGATCTGGACGTCTCCACTTTGATACTCTTCAAAGAACAATCCAAACCCGGCAGATGCATAGTGGCTTACAAGGACCACGTGAGCGAAATCGTGGATATTTCCGACGAGGAAAGAAACGCGTTTTTTGCCGACGTAAACAGGGCGGCCAAGGCCATACACGCGGCCTTCAAGCCGGATAAACTCAACTACGGAATGTACGGCGACACGGGTTGCCATCTGCACGTCCACCTCTGCCCCAAGTACAAGGGCGGCGACGAGTGGGGCGGCGTTTTCCAGATGAATCCCCAAAAGACCTTCCTCACGGAAGAGCAATACGCCGAAATGATAGAAAAAATAAAGGCAAATCTTTGACCCGCCTATCCGCAAACATGCGGACAGGCCATGATACAGGAGGAATATAAATGGCTCATAACGTTATCGCGGAGGCTAAAAGGTGCCTCAACTGTAAAAAACCGCTGTGCAGGACGGGCTGCCCCATAAACACGCCCATTCCCGATTTCATACACACGTTTTTGGAAGGGAACATAGAGGACGCGGGCAGAATGTTGTTTGAAAACAACCCCCTCTCCGTCGTCTGTTCCATAGTGTGCAACCACGGCAACCAATGCCAGGGGCACTGCGTGCGCGGGCTCAAGGGCGAGCCCGTGGAGATCTCCACAATAGAAAATTACATTTCGGAAAGATACCTCGACAGTCTGGTGCTCCCCAAGGCGGAGAGCAACGGTATAAAAGTTGCGGTAATAGGCGCGGGCCCCGCGGGCATAACCATAGCAATTACCATGGCGCGGCTGGGGTACGACGTCACCGTGTTCGAGAGTAAAAGCGACATAGGCGGCGTGCTGAGATTCGGCATACCCGAGTTCCGCCTTCCCAAAGTCATAGTTGACAGGTACAAGACGCTCATGCTCAGGCTGGGCATAAAGCTCAAGTTCAACGTGACTATCGGCAAGGCGTTCGGCGTGGAAGAGCTGTTCCGCGACGGCTTCAAGGCAATATCCATAGGCACGGGCGTAACATGGCCGATAGCTTTGAATATCAAGGGCGAGACGCTGGGGCATGTTCACTACGGCGTACACTTTTTGGAAAAGCCCGAAGCTTACCGCGACCAGCTGGGCAAGTCCATGGTGATAATCGGCGCAGGCAACGTCGCAATGGACGTGGCGCGCACGGCGCTCAGAATGGGCGTGAAGGACGTCAAAATCACCGTGCGTTCGGATAACTACAGCGCGAGCGAGGAAGAAAAGGAATATGCCGAGTACGAGGGCGCCGAGTTTGTGTTTAACAAACAGCCCGTGGAGATCACCGACGAGGGCGTAATGTTCCTCGACACGGTGTGCGACGACCAGCACAGGATAATTTCCACTTCGGAAACCCCCACCCTCATGCCCGCAGACAGCGTGATGATCTGCATTTCGCAGAGGCCTTCCAACATGATCCTGACACAGACCAAGGGGCTGGAGATAAACGAGAGAGGGCTTGCGAAGATCGCCGAAAACGGCGAGACCACCCGCCCGGGCGTGTTCGCGAGCGGCGACGTGGTGAAGGGTGCAAAGACGGTTGTCGAGGCCGCCGAGCAGAGCAAGCGCGTAGCTTTCGCCATGCACGAATATCTGCAGGGATTAAATAAATAAGGTCATAGTCGGCAAGATGTAAAAAAACGGCAAAAGGCATAAATACGGCGGCGCGATTTTCGCGCCGCCTGTTTTTTGTAATTTCGCCTCCCCTTCCGCCATTTTGTGCAACGGCGCGCCGTCCCCCTGCCAGCCGCCTCCGTCACCCTGAGTAAATGAGCCGTTAGGCGAATGAAGTCGAATGGGTCCCCCTGTCCTGAGTAGAAAAGCCGTTTCAAAACTGCTCCCTACCACCACACGGGGGATTCCTCCACTCAATCGAGTGCTTCGCACTCTCAATCGGTCGGAATGACAGCACATTAAATATCGGGTTGCGTATTTAATCCCCTCAGTCGCCTACGGCGACAGCGCCCCTAACCCTACGGGTTCAGGGCGCTATAAGGTGAAAGCGGCGCGGAATATTTCCTAAATAATTAACGGCGCAAGCAAAACCGCGCTTTTTTATCCCACAAAATCACTTCGTGTTTTTGCGTGAACCCTATGTGTTTGCGTTCTCACACGGCTGTAAGGGAAACAGCCGCCGAGAAGAGCCCCTAAAAATCACGAAAAATTTGCGCGTTCGCAATAACGCGCAAATTTTTGTGAACTTATTTATATGCGTTTAGCGGTAGCTCTCAAACTGCGAGGCGTACAACTTAGCATAAGCCCCTCCCGCCGCCATAAGACTTTCGTGCGTGCCCTGCTCCACCACGTTTCCGTCGTCGATGACGAGGATATTGTCTGCGTCCTTTATCGTGGAAAGCCTGTGCGCGATGACAAAACAGGTGCGCCCTTCCATAAGCGAGGTCATTGCGCTTTGTATGATTTGTTCCGTGCGGGTATCGACGTTGGAAGTCGCCTCGTCGAGAATGAGTATGGGTGAATCGGAGGGCATGGCGCGCGCTATGGTGAGGAGCTGTTTCTGCCCCTTGGAGATATTGACGGCGTTATCCGTAAGGTAGGTGTCGTAACCCTGCGGCAGGCAGGTTATAAATGAGTGTATCTTGGCGGCCTTGCACACCTCTTCCACCCTCTCCCGCGTGGCGCCCTCGCACCCGTAGGCGATATTTTCGTACACGGTGCCCGCGAACAGCCACGTATCCTGCAACACCATGGTAAACGCACGGCGAAGGGATGAGCGCGTAACTTCGGTTATGTCCTTTCCGTCTATTTCTATCTTGCCGGAGTCCGCGTCGTAGAAGCGCATCAAGAGGTTTATTATGGTTGTCTTGCCCGCTCCCGTATGCCCGACTATGGCTATCAGATTGCCCTTGTCGGCGTGCAGGTTGAGGTTCTTTATTACGGTTCGCCCCGGGATATAGCCGAACGAAAGCCCTTTGATGTCCACCACGCCGCGCACGTCGGAAAGCTCTTGGCTGTTTTTGTCGTTCACGCCCTCGTCGCTTTCGTCGAGCACGCGGAACACCCTTTCCGCGGCGGCGATAGAGGATTGAAATTCGCCTATGACGTTTGCGATCTCGTTTATCGGGCCGGAGAATTTGCGGGAGTACAGCACGAACGAAGATATTTGGCTGACCCCTATGCCGAACCAACCGAAGGCGTACATCAGCGCGCCCAATGTACTTATAAGCGTAAGCGACAAATTGTTTATGAAGTTGACGGTAGGCCCCGATATGGTGCCGTTGAATTCCGCCTTTGTATATGCGTCCGCCGCCTCCTTGTTGCGGAGTTCGAATTGCTCCAGAATTTCTTCCTCGCGGTTGTACGCCTTTATGGTTTTCTGCCCCGCGAGCATCTCCTCGCCGAAGCCGTTTAGCTCACCGAGCTTGGCGGAGCGCTTACGGAACAGCGGGTGCACCTTCTTCGCTATGTAGCGGGTGGTGAACAAAGACAGCGGAATTGTCACCGCAAACACGAGCACGAGCGGAGCGGCTATGACGAGCATCATGATAAGCGAGCCGACTATCTGCACAACGCTCTTGAGCACGAGCACGATGTCGTTCGCAAGGGATACGCCCACGGTATCTATATCGTAGGAGAGCACGGAAATAACGTCGCCCGCCTGCCTACTGTCGAAATAACCTACGGGCAGATGCACCAGCTTGGTAAACAGATCCCCGCGCATGGCCTTGGTCATCCTGCGCGCGACGGCCGCCATTCCCACCGTCGTCAGGTAATTGACTATCTCCGAGACGACGTAAACGATTAAAAGTATCACGCAATAACGGGTGATCGCCGAAAATGAAGTGGCTCCGTCGGGTTTGATCTCCGCAATCGCCAAGCCGCATATATAGGGGCCCAACAGCGAGAGCGCGACGGCGAATATGTTGCCCAAAACGACTACTATGAACAGCCCCAGCGAGGGTTTGAGATAGGTAAACAGGCGGGAAAGCGCGTACTTTTTATCCACCTTTTTATCGGCAAAGCTCCTGTTGTCGGTTATGTGTATCCTCGGCGCCCTCATAAATCGCCTCCCATCTGTGCAATGCAGATATTGCGGTAGTCCTCACATTCCGCATAAAGCTTTTCATGCGTGCCCTTGCCCACTATCTTCCCGTCGTCCAGAACTATGATGAGGTCGGCGTACTTCACCGCGCTCACTCTCTGCGCCACGATGAATTTGGTGCAGTGCGAATACCCCTCGCTCAGCCCCTTTCTCAGCTTGGCGTCCGTCGCGTAGTCGAGCGCGGAAGAGCTGTCGTCGAGAATGAGAA
>CANREQ010000066.1 GCA_947629695.1 uncultured Clostridia bacterium
GACAGATTTGCCACCGTCTACATGCGCAAGATGATAGCCTTTTACATAAAGGGCGCGCCGTCCGCGGCGGCGACGCGCGTAAAACTTATGGGCGCAAAGAGCAAGGGGGAGATAGAGGAAATTCTCCTTTCCGTCGCCCCGTTTATCTGATTTTACAGCCTTAAACAAACAGGGCTTGAAAAAATAATAACCGTGTGGTAAAATAGCATTATGAAGATCTCTACAAAAGGCAGATACGCATTGAGATTGCTCGTTGATCTGGCGCGCTACCAGGGCGACGGTTTTGTCGCGCTCAAAGATGTCGCGAAGAGGCAGGATATTTCCAAAAAATATCTGGAACAGATCGTGCCGCTTTTGACTTCGTGCGGCATTTTGCGCGCAAACAAGGGCTATTTGGGCGGTTACCGCCTCGGACGTGAAGCCGAAAAGATAACATGCGCGCAGGTTTTGCAGGTCACGGAAGGGGGTCTTTCCCCCGTCGCCTGTATGGATTGCCGACAAAATGCCTGTCCACGCGCCGACAGTTGCCCCACGCTCCCGCTGTGGAAGGGGCTCGAAAAGGTCGTTTTCGACTATCTTTCGGGCGTTTCGGTGCGCGATTTGGCGGAAGGCGCTCCCTCGGGCGATAACTACGTCATCTGATAGCCGCAAGACGGGCGGCTGTCCTTATGGCGGATATCCGCGCGTCCGTTCAAACGTCGGCAAAACCACTAAAAATATACGCAAAAAGAGCCAAACCTGTACGGTCCGGCTCTTTCGTTTTTTTTCGTGCGGAAATTTTATTGGAAAAGGGGAGTGGAGAGATATCTGTCGCCCGTGTCGGGGAAAATCACCACGATGTTTTTGCCGGCGTTCTCCTTGCGCTTTGCGATCTCCGTGGCCGCCCAAAGAGCCGCGCCTGAGGAGATCCCCACCAAAACGCCCTCGTTTATGCCGACGAGTTTACCCGTCTTGAACGCGTCGTCGTTTTCCACCGCGATAATTTCGTCTATCAGCGATACGTCAAGCGTTTTGGGAACAAACCCCGCGCCGATGCCCTGTATTTTGTGTGGTCCGGATACGCCTTTTGAAAGTACGGGGGAGGAAGCGGGCTCCACGGCTATTACCTTTATTGCGGGGTTTTTGGATTTGAGGTATCCGCCCACGCCGGAAAGCGTTCCGCCCGTGCCTACGCCCGCGACGAGGAAATCGACTTTGCCGCCCGTATCCTTCCATATTTCGGGCCCTGTTGTGGCAAAGTGTACGGCGGGGTTTGCGGGATTGACGAATTGCCCTGGGATAAAGCTGTTTTCAATCTCCTTTGCGAGTTCGTCCGCCTTCTCAATCGCGCCCTTCATGCCCTTCGCCCCGTCCGTCAAAACGAGTTCCGCGCCGTAAGCCTTCAACAAATTGCGCCTTTCCACGCTCATCGTCTCGGGCATGGTGAGGATTATCCTGTAACCCTTGCTCGCCGCAATGGACGCAAGGCCTATGCCCGTGTTTCCCGAAGTCGGCTCTATTATGACCGACCCCTTTTTCAAAAGGCCCTTTTTCTCCGCGTCCTCTATCATAGCCTTTGCGATTCTGTCCTTTACGGAACCCGCGGGGTTGAAGTACTCCAGCTTGGCTATTATCTTCGCGCCGAGCGCATTTGTCCTTTCGTAATTCGTAAGCTCCAAAAGGGGAGTGCCCCCTATAAGCTCCGTAACCGATTTGTAAACTGCCATAAAATTATCCTCCTGGATTTTAAATTTTAATTCCTACAAAACCTACCGAATTAGTATGTTTTGATTTATTATATTGCGCCGAACGGGCTTTGTCAACTGTTTTGTCAACAGAATTTGTCGTATTTTTTTATTATTTTACAATTTTCGACAGATAAAAGCCTATATAATTGCTTTCACGATGCAAGTTTACGCCGAATATGCGTTGGCCGAAAATTTCTGTATGGATTTTGCCCTGCTATACTGCGCGAAAGCCGCCTGTAAAAATCCCTGCGGTTTCCGCCGCATAGCGCTTGCTTCCGCGCTCGGGGCGGGTTTTGCGGTTGTCTTTCCTCTTTTCGGGCTTGGCGCGGCGTGGGGCATTGTCGTAAAGATTTTATCGGGCGCGGCCATTTGCGCCGTCGCGGGGAAGTACTCCAAACTTTGGGGCTTTATCAAATTTTCCGCCGTATTTGCCGCCTCGACATTTGTCCTCGGCGGCGCGCTCATAGCACTTTTTACTAAGTTCGGCGTGAGCTATGAAGGGGGAGATGGCTACTTGCTCTCTTCCGTGCCCGTAGGCATTCCGCTTTTTTGCGCGGTCGTTCTCATGATAATTATACGCAAGGCCGCCGCGCGCATAGGCGGACGGGTTAAGGGCGAGGTGACTTGCATAATAAGTTTGGACGGCAAGAGGGCGACGTGCGCGGGCTTTTACGACAGCGGCAATAAGGTGTATTGC
The DNA here is from genome assembly GCA_947629695.1 of uncultured Clostridia bacterium. Lineage (GTDB taxonomy): Bacteria > Bacillota > Clostridia > Christensenellales > Borkfalkiaceae > Coproplasma. Next base: position 2,425 of record CANREQ010000066.1, read on the forward strand.
GGCGGCGTGCCCGTCAGCATGATCCCCAAAGATGTCGCCGAAAAAATAATCGACGCGCGCGGGATAAAAACATTCGTGGATATACATACTGTTGCAGGCAAGGGCTCCGTCCCCGTTTTCCGCGCGGACAGCCTCACGTTATGCGACGGGCAAAACCGCAGGGAAATACGCGGCGCAAGTTTCGGCATCGCGCCGGACAGAATACGAAAAATAGTTTTGCATTCGGATATTTCGGAGGTCAACTGAATGTTTGAAAAGATCAAAGCGCTTTTGCGCTCGCTCTTCGGGCTGAACACGCTTGATTACATATGCGGCACCGAGGCCCTTCCCCTGCCGTTCGATTCCGAGGAGGAAAAGGACAAACTCGCGCTGATGGAGGAGGGCGACCAAAAGGCCAAGGCGGAGCTCGTGGAGCACAATCTGCGCCTCGTCGTTTACATAGCCAAAAATTCGAAGGCTCGGGCGCGGACGGGGATGACCTCGTATCGGTGGGCACGATAGGGCTCATAAAGGCAATAGACAGTTTCCGCCCGGATAAAAACATAAAACTCGCCACATACGCCTCGCGCTGTATAGAAAACGAAATTCTTATGTATCTGCGCAGGCTCACGCGGGTGCGGCAGGAAGTGCCCTTCGACGAGCCGTTGAACACCGATTGGGAGGGCAACAAATTGCTTTTATCCGACGTCATGGGCACCGACGCGGACGCGGTTTATTCCGACATCGAGGGCGGTGTAGAGCGCGACCTCCTCGCGGATTCTCTATTAAAGCTCACCCCGCGGGAGCAGAAGATCATGCGCATGCGCTTCGGCCTCGACGGCGGCGAGGAGATGACCCAAAAGGACGTGGCCGACGCGCTCGGCATATCCCAAAGTTACATATCCCGCCTCGAAAAGAAGATAATATCCAAGCTGAGAAAGGACATTAGCGGGCTTATATAAAAATCATTGACAGCCGCAAAAACAAATAAAACCTTTTCCGTACATATCGCCCGCAAGCGGAAAAGCGGGATTGTTTCCCCCTTTTCGTACATACCGGAGGTAATTTGTCATGTACGAAAAGGTTGTAATTTGCGGCGTGGAGACGAGCGGGCTTCCCAAGCTCACCCAAAAGGAGCAGGAGGAGCTTATGGTTCGCATAAAGCGGGGGGACGAGCAAGCGCGGGAGCAATTCATCATAGGCAACATGCGCCTTGTGCTGTCGCTTGTCAGGCGTTTCTGGGCGAAAAAGGCCAACGCCGACGACGTGTTCCAGGTGGGGTGCGTGGGGCTGATCAAGGCCATAGACAATTTCGATATTTCGGTGGGCGTGAAATTTTCCACCTATGCCGTGCCCATGATTTTGGGGGAGATTAAGAGGTATCTGCGCGACGGCAACAGCCTGCGCGTATCCCGCTCCATACGCGACACGGCCTACAGGGTTCTGAAGGTGCGCGAAAAGCTCGAGGAGGAGAGCGACGAGGTAACTTACGACAAAATAGCGAGCGAGATGAACGTCGCCGTCTCCGAAGTTGCCTATGCCCTCGACGCGATTTCCGACCCCGTCTCGCTGTACGAGCCCGTCTACAACAAGCAGGGCGATACGCTCCTGCTCATGGACCAGATTTTCGATATAAAGAACAACGACGAGGTGTGGACGGAAAAAGCCGCGCTGTACGAGGCGATGACAAAACTCAACGAGAGGGAGAGATCCATCCTGTTTTTGCGCTATTTCGAGGGCAAGACGCAGACGGAAATATCGAGGCAGGTGGGCATCTCCCAAGCGCAGGTGAGCCGCCTCGAAAAGACGGCATTAAAGCAGATAAAGGCTTGTATATCTTAAAAGACGGTAGCGGCATAAAAGTGCGCCGGCGCGGTTGCGTCGGCGCACTTTTTGCGCGGAATGAGGCGATTTATATGTAAATTTAAAAATAGAATTGACCTTTGCCGCAGTCTGTGATATAATATATAAAAGGGGAGAAAGAAATGTTGAGGATCATAACCGATTCTTCTGCGAATATTTCGCAGGAAGAGGCGGCGAAGCTGGGGATAACCGTTTTGCCGCTGGGCGTGTCGTTCGGAACGGAGAGTTTCCGCGACGGCGTGGATATGAACACGGACGGGTTTTATTCCAAACTCGCTTCGTCAAAGGAGTTTCCGCACACATCCCAGCCCTCGCGGGAGGAGCTTCACGACCTGTTCGCGCGGGAAAGCGCCGGCGGGGATGAGGTTTTGGCGCTGTTTATAGCCGACGTGCTCTCCGGCACGCAAAAACTTGCGGCAAAGGTCGCCAAAGAGGACGGATTTTCCAACGTGTTCGTGTACGACACGCGCTCCACGACGGCGGTTTTGCGTATTCTCGTGCTCGAGGCGCTGAAAAACGCCGATAAATCCGCAAAGGAAGTTATGGCGATTTTGGATGAACTCCGCCCCCGCATAAGGCTTTTGGCCGCGCTCGACACGCTGGAGTATCTGAAAAAGGGCGGCAGACTTTCTGGCACGGCGACATTTATAGGCAACGTGCTGAAAATAAAGCCTGTAATTTACTTCACCGAAATTTGCGAGGTCAAGGTTTATTCCAAACAGATCGGGTTTGCGCTCGCGCTCAAGCACCTGTGCGACGCGGTGCGCGCGGACAAAATAGACGCGTCCCAACCCATATATTATCTGTATACGCGCGACGACGATAACTGCAACGCGATGATAGAAAAGCTTTCCCTTCCCCAAAAGATGAAAAGCGCGGGCGAAAAAGTTAATATCTGCCCCGTCATAGGCACGCATATCGGGCCGAGAGCGGCCGGCATAGTTTTCGTGGAAAAGCGGAAAAAGTAATTATTTGTGACAAATTTGTCATATATATCGTCAAAAACGGCAAAATTTTTTACACTTTGAGTTATAAAATTCATCAAACAATTGACTATTTCCCCAAAAAGGGGTTATAATCAATTCGTAATAAATTAAGAAAAGAGGTAATTGCCTATGGTATTGGCTGATTGGATAGCGATTTTGGTATTTCTGGGCGCGGGAGTTTTGGGCGCGCTTTTCGGATTCGGGAAGCTGCTCAAATTCTTCACAAAGGGAATCGTTGGATTTTTTATTTCCTTCGTCGTGGTTTATTTCTTCCTCGGCGTGGTTTCAAGCTGGCCGTTTGTCCAGGACCTGATGCTCAAAATGCACACGCTCATGGTAAATGCGGATAACGCTTTCGTCAATTTCCTTATAAAGATTGGAATTGAAAAGATCATTCTCGCGATTATAATGTTTATAGTCGTACAGCTCATCAGAATACTCATCGTTTCGCTTATTAAAGGATTTGTAGAGATAGACAAAGCGCCCATAAAGGTCATAAACAAGGTTTTGGGCACAGTTTTGATGATAGCCGTTGCGATAATGGTATGCCTGATAGTATTCCAGATAGTCGCTTGGGTGGGAGGAGAATCCGCCATCAACTTCAGCGAGAACATGCTCGCCGGCGGCAAGGGCAAGGGAGTATTGTATTGGCTGTACAACAACAATCCCCTCAACGCGCTGTTTGCGAAGATCGGAAACTGAGAGCTTCGGGGAATAGATTCCCGACAAAAAATGTACTTAAAACGTTAAAGGACGGCTGTAAAAAGCCGCCCTTTTTCGCGCATAAAAGGCGCTATATTTAGTCATAACGACGCAAATATATAAAAACCGCAGTGCGCATATATCGGACGCGGGCGCATATATTTATAGCGTAGGTTATGGAATTTCTATTCAGTCAGATCAAAAAAATGGACGTCGTCTCGGTAAACGAGGGCAAGAATTTGGGCAAGGTTTACGATATAGCCTTTTATCTGCCGGAAAACAAGATAAAGGGTTTTTTCGTCACGGGCAGCAAGGGTTTCCATTTTTCAAAGTCGGATATGTTCGTGCCCGTCAAGCACATACTCCGCATAGGCGAGGACGTGATATTGGTTGACGACGGCTCCCGCCCGCCGCAGGGTGAAAAGCCGCCCTTTCCCTATCCTCCCAAGCCCGATTGCCCTCCCAAACCGCCTTGTCCGCCCGATCCGAGGCGCAGTTTCGACGATTACGAATAAATTTCCGCGCGCTTGCTTTTGCCCGTTTGGAAGCTCCGTTTTTTTCGCTTAAAATATATTTTCGGGCTTTAAAGAATACGCGTCGGGCAGATTCTTCGTTATTTCCAACAGCACCTCGACTTTTCCGAGGGCGAGGTCGTATCTTTGGTTGTATATCAGTCCGCACGCCTCGCTCAGCCAATAATCTATATACGATATGTCGTTGTGCGGAATGAGGATATGCAATTTGCTCTTTTTCTCCGCCCACATACTGCGGACGGCGTAAGCGTCCTCGCGGTTTGCGCTTTTGTCGTCTATCTTGTCGTACAGCGTCTGCAACGCGCCGTGAAAATCGTCGAATTGCCTGTATAAATAGATGTGTGTCCACACGAAAAAGCCTATGGAGAGCGCAATGGCCGCCAAAGTCGTTATAATTGCCTTTACCATTGCCCGCTCACCTCAGCCTTGAGTATTTTGTACGGCTTGCCCTTTTGCTGGAAGTACACCCGCCCGTTGGAATCCACCGTCATGACGAGCACGTCTTTCAGCTTTGTCCTCTGCTCAGACAGAAATTTTTTGAGATATTTTTCGTCTATGCCCGCAATGCGGGCGTTTTTCATATCCGCCTTGCCGTTGTCTATGAGTAAAACGGGCAGCGTGGGGGTGGGGTTTTCTTTTGGCAGGGCGGAAAAAACTCCGTTGGCCTCGAACAATCCGTAGTACACGTCGTCGAGGTTGAAATAACCCGCGGCCCGCATGCTCTCAATAAGGTCGCTCACGTCGAGGTTGTTTTTC
>CANREQ010000067.1 GCA_947629695.1 uncultured Clostridia bacterium
CAACCGGCTGTGATTCCCCCTCTCCTCTGCCGCGCGGCGGCTGCGGGCCGTGTTTTTGCCGCCGGGCTCCCCCTGGGCCCCGGCCTTTTCCGGCGGCGGAGGCGGCGCGGAGAGCGGTTCTGCGGGCAGGCCGGCAGATCCGGCGGCCGTGGGGAGAACCTGCCCCGCGTTTACGTTTTTGAGATTTACCTTGTCGGCCGAAGCGGCCGCGCCGTCTTTAAGCTCGTTGAATTCCAGGCTGTTTTTGTCCAAAATCACCTTGAAAGTAAGCCCGGGGACGTTGTCGAGGTTGATGACCCCCACCGTCTTGCCGACGAGCTTATTAAGGTCTGCGGCTTTTTCGATATCATCGCCGCCCTCCTTTTTCATTATAAAGAGGTTGCCGTGCGTGACCGTACCCAAAAGGGTGTAATTATCGCCGCTTCCCAGCTGTTTTACCGCCGCGTTTACGGGCATTACGGCGACGTCCGCCTCCATGTCGCCCGTCACGTATTTGCCTATTGTGCCCGCGTCCACCACGGAGACTTCAAAACTCTTGTCCGCCTCCGTTGTGCCGATACCCGCAAGCGAAATCGCAGGCGCGCCGTCGGGCACGAAAACTTTCAGCTTTTCGCTTTGCTTGTTACAGCCCGCCGCACAAAACGCGCACGCGAGACCAGCCGCGACAGTCAGAATAAAAGCCGCTATTCTTTTCATATAAACACCTCTTGAAAATTATTTGTTCTTGCTCATGATAGCCTTTGCCGTGACGCCGTCAAGCATGCCGAGTTTGCCCGTCACGGTGTTGACTATCTCCGCGGGTGCGTCCATGACGACGCATATGACGGATATGCCCCTCTCCCTGTACGGTATTCCCATTCTGCCTATGATGTAATCGCCATAGGCGGAAAGTACGGAGTTTATCGACGAAGCCGCGTCCCTGCCTTCGGACATTATGCTTACAACGCAAATTCTGTTTTCGGACATAAAAAAACCTCCCACGCCGTGAGAGATAAAGGAAAATATGCGGGCAACTTACGATGCGCGCAACTATTTATCCCTTTACCTTCAGGCGAACCTTTAAGCTCAGGTGAGTTTATTATATCACCGATATTTCAAATTTACAAGCGTTTGCGAATATCCGCGCGAAAATTTTACATACTACGGTTATGAAGAGAATTTGTTTACTGATATGCGCCGCGGCCGTGCTGTGTTCTTTGGGGCTTTCCGCCTGCCATATGGACGGCTCCCACGCGGCGGACGGCGAAACGCGGGAATATACCCAAAATTTCCAAGCCGAAGAAAGCGCACAAACCGAAAAGGAAGGCGATCCCGCCGAAGATCAGGACGATTGCCCCGGCGACGATTGCCCCGACGGCGATTGCCCCGACGGCAACGAAGATAAGCGCCCGGGCGGCAAAGACGGCAAATGCCCGCACGGCGGCGACGGGCGGAACAAAAAGGCAAAGCCCATGATCCCGCGCGTAGGGCGTAAGGGCAAAAGGCGGGCAAGACCGATGCTTCCCCCTCCCGCCGACGGTCAGACGCCGTAAAAATGAGCATTATAAAAGGACGGCCTATTCCGCCGTCCTTTTGCTTATTTTATAAATTACGCATTTCCCGCTTTGTAATGGTTTATAAGGCAACCTTGGGAAATTATCTCCTTCTCCTCTGCGGTGAGGGGGCCGAGCGTGAGATATATCTTACCCGCTTTCCCGCCCGATATGAGCGTGGCGGCTATTGTCGGGTCGTCCTTTTCCAAAAGCTCCTTTATGCCCTCTATATATATGAGGTCGCCCACTTTGAAATCGAATTTCTTGCAGACAAGGGGGAGCATGCCCCAATTTATGAGGTTGGAGCGATATCTCTTAGTAGCATATTCGAGCGCGATATTGGCAATTCCGCCCAAAACGCGCTGGCAGGAAGCCGCCTGCTCGCGCGCGGAGCCGTCTCCCGGTTTTTTGGCCGCGACCGCGCTCCCGAGCATCGTGTCGCCCTTTACTTCGACGCCCGCCGCCGAGAGGGCCGCGAGTATATCTTCGGGCAGAGAGCCTCTCGCCCTCCTCTCCTCTTCGCGCTTTTGCACCTCCTTCGCCCTGTCCACATAGCCGGGGTCCTTGCGGGAGAGAGCAAACCCGGCAAGGCGCAGGGGATTGGAGCGGTAAGAAGAAGTTTCGCCCGAGGGGATGAGCTCGTCGGTGGTGGTCACCTCGTCGCAAAGGACGGAGACTACCGATATAAGCACGTTTTCCGAAAGGGGAAGCTGCTCCGGCCAATCGGCTATGTTGTTGCCGTACACAAGCTCCTCGTCCTTCTGCGGCCTGAGCGCGCCCATATAGACGCGGCTACGGTAGATTTCACCGTCGAAATAATATTTTTTGAGCTTTTTGGTGTAATTCACCTCTGTTGCGGGGGTCAGAACGCCGCCGTTTGCCGCCGTGGCCGCGATAGAGCGCGCGTCCATCAAAGCCACCGCCGCAAGCTGGTTTTCGCCCAATTTGCTACCCTCGCGGTTTTCGAAGTTGCGGGTGGTGTGGCGTATTGAAAATCCGTTGTCCGCGGGTGTGTCGCCCGCGCCGAAGCAGGGGCCGCAGAACGCGGTCTTTACTATCGCGCCCGCGCCCATTAAAGAGGAGACGTATCCGTTATCGGCGAGGCACTTGAATACGGGCTGGGATTGGGGATAGATCGAGAGGGAAAACTCTCCGTTTCCGCAACTTGCGCCCTTTAAAATCTCCGCCGCCTCCGCGATATTTTCGTAGCTTCCGCCCGCGCAACCGGCGATTATTCCCTGGCTTACGCGTATTTTGCCGTCCTTAATCTTATCCGTGAGTCTGAACGGCTTGCCCTTATCCCCTTTAAGCCTGTTGCCCTCCTTTTCCACTTCGGAGAGAATGTCGCCCGCGTTTTCTATCACCTCGCGCAAGGTAAAGGCGTTGGAAGGGTGGAACGGAAGGGCTATCATCGGCTCTATGCGCGACAAATCGACGACTATCCCGCCGTCGTAATATGCGGGTTGGGCGGGGTGCATTTCCTTGAAATCCCCCTCGCGCCCGTGAAGTTTGAAGTATTCCTTTGTCGTATCGTCCGTTTCCCAGATGCTGGACAGGCACGCCGTCTCTGTCGTCATGACGTCTATCCCGCAACGGAAATCCATGGAAAGATTTTTGATCCCGGGGCCGATGAACTCCAGCACCTTATTCTTGACGAAGCCCTTTTTGAAGGTTGCGCCTATCAAAGCTATGGCGACGTCGTGCGGGCCCACTCCCTTTGCGGGCTTCCCGCGCAGATATACGGCGATGACCTCCGGCCGCTTTATGTCGTAAGTTTTTGACAGGAGCTGTTTCACGATCTCCGGCCCGCCCTCGCCTATCGCCATCGTGCCCAGCGCGCCGTAGCGCGTGTGGCTGTCGGAGCCCAAAATCATCTTGCCGCAGGCCGCCTGCATTTCGCGCATGTATTGGTGAATGACGGCAAGGTGGGGCGGAACGAAATTGCCGCCGTACTTCTTCGCCGCGGAAAGGCCGAAAACGTGGTCGTCCTCGTTTATGGTGCCGCCCACCGCGCACAGGGAATTGTGGCAGTTTGTAAGCGTGTACGGCACGGGAAATTTCTCCAGCCCGGAAGCTTTGGCCGTCTGTATTATGCCGACATATGTTATATCGTGCGAGGCAAGCGCGTCGAATTTCAGCTTGAGATTTTCCCCGTCGCCCTTGTCGTGACTTGCCAGCACGGAGTATGTCAAAGTGCCCTTTATCGCCCTTATCTTCTTTTCTTCCACCATGAAAGCGCGGTTCTCTTTTACGAGACCGCCCTCCATATAATACACTCCGCCCTTGATGAGCTTTATCATAGCGCACCTCTTATGATGATTTTACGCAATGCGTATGCTCATTTTAAACTAATTTGCGATTTATTGCAAGTATATTGCATAAAAATACAAATTTAAAATTATCCGCCCAAACCTTTCCCACCCGCTTGCGTTTATCGGCGATTGATTGTATAATGGCGGTATGAAGCGTTTTAAATACAAGTTTTCCACAGTGATGAAAGCGGCCATAATCTGCGGCCTTGTACTCGCGGTTGCCGGGTTTGTGATAAACCTCGTCGCCTGCATTATAAACGGCGTAAAGAGCGCGGCCGACCCCGTATATCCCATTTTGCAGTACACGCTCATGTTCTTTGTGACAATAGCGCTGTTTTTCATTCTCCTTTCGGTATTGATAAACTCCGCATACGTCATAGACGGCAAATATTTCAAGACCAAATTCGGGTTTGTGACCAGCAAGTACGACATAGAGCAAATAGAGACGGTGACGCTTGACAGGAAGTCAAACAAGCTCGCCGTGTACTTTTCCAACGATACGTTTATAGTTGTAGTGGTCAAACAGGATTGGTACGGCGATTTCGTGGAGGCTTTGCTCGCGGCTAATCCCAAGATAGAGTACTCCATAATCTCCCTCGACAAACCGGAGGACGGGGACAAAAAATAAAATTCGCCTTTTTAAGCGGCATAAAAAAGCCGGGCGCGCCTTGGAAAATAAGGCGCGCCCGGCTTTTTTAAAATGATATCAGGCTTTCTTTTTCTTCTTTTTTGCGAGCATTTTCTTTATGGAAGTGTGATGCTCTTCACCCGCCATAAGGCGTTTGAGGTTCTTGTTGTGCGCGATCCACGTTATGAGGTTGAGCGCGAACAGGAACATAAACATTATAATGACGTAAGCGTTTGTGATAACTTCCCCATATCTTATCGCAAAGATAATGCCCTGCCATATCGTGTAAATGGAGACGCCGAAAAGCGAGCCCATGGAGCCCCATTCGGTGAAATACATGTAGAAAAAGAGCAGGAAGAATATCGCCAGGCCGATAAAGGCAAACCACCAAACCTCGCAGGAGATGGAGCACCAGAAAAGCCCTATGGTTGTGGCTATTCCCTTGCCGCCTTTGAACTTCATCGTTACGGGGAAAACGTGGCCTATAACGGCGCATACCGCGAACAGATACCGCGCGAAATCGGAGACGGCAACCGAAGTGCCCGCAAAATAATAGTTTTTGAAAATGAGGAAGCCCGCGACAACGGGTATGCCCCCTTTAAGGCCGTCGCATACGAAATTGAGTATGCCGTATTTGAGACCGAGCTGGCGGGAAATATTCATGGAACCGGGGTTGCCGCTTCCCTCCTTGCGTATGTCGTGATGCTTTAATTTCGCGATGAGTATAGCGAAGTTGAAACAGCCGCAAAAGTAGCTTATAACCGCGCCCAAAAGCAGCCAATACCAGCCGTTTTGGATATAAAAGGGCTTCATGTTTGCAAAATCGAAATGATACATAGCCTATGCCTTATATATTGTTATCCTTTTTTTCGCGCGTCACGATGCGTATGGGAGTTCCCCCGAATCCGAACGCGCCGCGTATGGAGTTTTCCAGAAATCTTTCATAGGAAAAGTGCAAAAGATCCTGAGAATTGACGAAGAGCACAAACGTGGGCGGGGCGACGGACACCTGCGAGCAATAGTACACGCGGAGCCGCCTGCCGTTGTACGAAGGGGGCTCGTTGGCGCGCACCGTGTCCGAAATAAAATCGTTGAGCGTGCCCGTCTGTATGCGCATATGCGCGTTTGCGTAGACTTTGTCCACTTCGTCCATTATCCTTTCTACGCGCTTGCCCGTCTTTGCGGAGATATAAACCGACCTGAAATAATCCATAAATTTCAGATCTTCTTTGAGCTTGTTTTCGAATTTGTTTATTGTGGACGTATCCTTTTCTATGAGATCCCACTTGTTCATGACGACTACCGAGGGTTTGCCCTGCTCGTGCACGTAGCCTATGATCTTTGTGTCCTGCTCGGTCAATCCCTCGGTGCAGTCCACGACCAACAGGCACACGTCGGCGCGGCGGACGGCGTCGAACGCGCGCATTACGGAGTAATACTCTATATCGTCCTCCACCTTAGCCTTTTTGCGTATGCCCGCCGTATCGATTATGGTATAGGCGCGGCCCTCGTAAGAAAAGCGCGTATCTATTGCGTCGCGCGTGGTGCCCGCCATTTCGGTAACTATCGAGCGTTCGAAGCCCAGAATCTTGTTGACAAGGCTGGATTTGCCCGCGTTGGGCTTGCCAACGACGGCGATTTTTATGCTGTCGTCCGGCTCGTTTTGATATTTTTCGAAGTAGCTCACGGCCTCATCCAGCACGTCGCCTATGCCCTTGCCGTGCTCGGCGGAGATGGGGAAGGGTTCCCCCAGGCCCAAAGAATAGAACTCGAAAACCTTGTCCTCGGAATACTCGTCTATCTTGTTCACGACCAAAATAACGGGCTTTTTACTGCGGCGGAGCATATCCGCCACCTCGTAATCGGACGTGGTCAAGCCCTCCTTTCCGTCAACGAAAAAGAGTATGACGACCGCCGTCTCTATTGCGACTTCCGCCTGTTTTTTTATCTGCTTCCACATTATATCGTCGCTTTTGAGCTCTATTCCGCCCGTATCGACTATGGAAAACGCCTTGCCGCGCCACTCCGCGTCGGCATAAAGCCTGTCGCGCGTGACCCCCGGCCTGTCCTCCGTTATGGAAATTTTTCTGCCCGCAACTTTGTTGAAGAAGGTGGATTTACCCACGTTGGGCCTGCCTACGACGGCGATGAGGGGGTTTGCCATTTTTTGACCTCTTCTTTTATCTATTAAATTATAAGTTAATTTTACGCAAAAGTAAAGCGGTTTGCGCTAAATGAACGCAAACCGCCCGGCAGTAAACAGTTTAAAATCAGATGAAAGTGCCGATGCCGATGCCGACGATCCCCAAAATGCTGAGAATGAAGAATATGAGGAAGAGCACCTTCCAGGTCTTGCCCTTGTTCTTGACGTAATCCCACGCCGCAAGCCATACCGCGATGAACACGGCGATTTGCGAAATAAGCGAGCACATGCCGCTGACTTTGCCGCCCCAGCCTATCGTTATTTGCAGCTTGGCGAGAAGATTGAGTATGAAGGAAATCACACCCGCTATGCCCGCGAGAAGAAGTCCGAAGAAAGCGCACAGCTTGACTATCGAATAATTGCTTGAACTGCTTCCCCCGTTATTTGTGGATTTTTTTGCCATATTTTATCTCCTTTTTGGTTTTTTTAACCATTATATCACTCTGTTTTAAAAACGCAAGCGTTCAAACCGAAAAATTTTCAAATCCGAGCTTTTTCAACACGTTTACAAAATAATCGGGCAAAGGCGCGCAAAATTCCATTTCCTC
>CANREQ010000068.1 GCA_947629695.1 uncultured Clostridia bacterium
ATTTTTAAAGGTATTATAATTGATTATAAGCAAAGGGGAACCCTTGCAGGCGGTTGGCCTCCTTAGGGGGAAAATGTTTGACATTTTCTTATAAGGGGGTGATGCTTATGGACGAGCTTCGCGATTGCATCGCAAAACTTGTCGAGCTTTTATCGTTGTACGAGAAGCTCGCTACAATGCTCGACAGTATCGAGTACATAGTTATTAAGCGCACAAAAAAATAACCGCCGATTGTTGACAGCTTGACGGTTATTTTTTAAAATCGTTGAGGTCAACCGCTTTGGGTTCCTCTTTGTGATTTTATTTTACGATATATTTTACGTTTTGTCAAGTGTTTGGTGCGGAATATTTTCCGCGCCGTTTTTTATCCCATCAGCCGCCCGCTCGGCTATGCCTTACCTTTGGAAAAAGAAGCCGGGTTGGGGTTATTTCACATTGCAAACGCCGTCAAATACTCACAAAATGTACAGTATGCTGACAAACTGCAACACGGAGCCGGCGACGACAAACAGGTGCCAGATACTGTGCATGAATTTTACCCTCTTGCCCAATGCGAAAAATATTATGCCGACGGTGTACGCCAACCCGCCCGCAAGCAGCCAGATCACGCACCCGAGCGACACGGCCGATACAAGCCCCGGAAGCACGAACACTATCATCCACCCCATCGCCACGTACGCTATCTGGCTGAGTATCTTTATCGCCTTCCAATTGAGCCCGACTGCGTTAAACGTTATGCCCAGCACGGCAAGCGCCCACTCCGCAAAAAATATTATCTTGCCGTATAGCGTGTCCCAAAATGTTATCAGGCAAAAGGGCGTATAGCAACCCGCTATCAGCAAAAATATCGTGCAATGGTCGAAAATGCGGAAAACCCTCTTCGCAGTGCCGCGGTGCAAAAAGTGATAGAGCGCGCTCATGGTGTACAGAGTGATTATTGAAATCGAATATATCCCGACCGCCGCGTATTTATTGGGCGTGGGATCAAATGAGGCGACGATAAACGCTATCACCGAAAAGATTATTCCCAACCCGCCGCCGACTATGTGGGATATGGCGTTGAACAGCTCTTCCGCTTTGCCGTAAACGGGCAACGCGCCGTTTTTGCTTCCCTTATCCCCTTTGCCGCTTTTGATAGTTTGCGCTTCTTGCTCCTTTTTAACTTTTCGCCCCTCTTTGACATCGCACGCCGCGGCGTAGGTTTCGTCCGCAAACGCGAGGTTTGAATAGCGCGTTCCGATTGCATTTTCCATGTGTTTTTCCTCCCCGAACAATTTTTGGCTTTTCGCCTTTATGGGCTTTTGAATTTTTGCCCTTTCAGGTTATTTGAAATTTTGCTCCCTTGCGGTTACGGTTTAATTATAGCCCCGTTTGTTTCAAAATACTACCTACCGTTTTGTAAATGGCTATACTGTTTTTATTAGCTTGTAAACCGATAAAATTTGCTCTCTACTGCGTGAAAAGCGGACTCTACCGTCGGTAGAGTCCGCTGAAAATTGCCGTGTTTTGCGCAAAATCGCGCCGTTTTTATCGCTTTTGAGCTACTTAAGGTTTGCGGGGGGGGGCGAGGCGATTATTCGCCGCGCTTTTGGGAGCGGAAAACAAATTGGTCGTCCTTCACGTCCACCGTCACCTCTTCGCCGGGCAGAACGCGGCCCGCCAGGATTTCGTCCGAAAGTCTGTCCTCTATGCGCCGCTGAACCGCGCGTTTCAAGGGGCGCGCGCCGTAAGTTTCGGAATATCCCTCGTCCAGCAGTTTGCCCATGGCCGCGTCGGTCACCTTGAGCGTTATGGCCTTTTGGTTGAGGCGCACGCGGAGCCCGTCTATTATCTTGACGCAGATTTGCGCCGCCTCTTCCTTGGTCAGCTTGCGGAAGATGATTATGTCGTCCAGCCTGTTCAAAAATTCGGGTCTGAATTGCTCGCGGAGGGCGTCGTTTATGTTGTCCTTCATATTGTCGTAATCGGAGTCGTCGCCGCCCGAGGTAAAGCCGAAGTTGTTCATCTTCTTTATCTGGCTTGCGCCGACGTTGCTCGTCAATATGATTATGGTGTTTTTGAAGTTTACGACCCTGCCTTTGCTGTCCGTCAGCCTGCCGTCGTCGAGGATCTGAAGGAGTATGTTGAACACGTCGGGGTGCGCCTTTTCCACCTCGTCGAAGAGCACGACGGAATAGGGTTTCCTGCGCACCTTTTCGGTGAGCTGGCCGCCGGAATTTTCGTCAAACCCAACATATCCCGGGGGCGGGCCTATCAGCTTGGAGACGGAATGCTTCTCCATATACTCCGACATATCTATGCGGATAAGCTGTTTTTCGTCGCCGAACATGCACTCCGCAAGGGCCTTGGAAAGATCGGTTTTGCCCACGCCCGTGGGGCCTACAAAGATGAATGAGCCTATGGGTTTGCCCGCCTCGTTGAGGCCTGCGCGCGCACGGCGTATCGCCCTCGCCACGGCGGACACGGCTTCTTCCTGCCCTATTATGCGCTTGTGAAGATTTTCTTCGAGGTGCAAAAGCTTGTCGCTTTCCTGCTCCGTAAGTTTGGCAACGGGGACGCCCGTCCAGCCGCTTATGACCTTGGCTATCTCCTCACTGCCTATCGAGGGAGAGGATTCGCCGCCCATATGCCACTCCTCTTTCATGGACTTTATCTTTTCCTGCAAGGCGTTGATGTCGTTTACCAACTGCTTGGCCTTGTCGTAATCCTCGCTCTTGACCGCCTTGTTCTTCTCCGCGGTGAGGCGCTTTAACTCCTCCTCCGCCTCGTTGAGCTCCGCGGGGGCGTTGTAGTGGTCGAGCCGCTCGCGTGAGGCCGCTTCGTCTATGAGGTCGATCGCCTTGTCGGGCAGGAAGCGGTCGGTTATATATCTGTCCGAAAGGGTTGCCGCCGCTATTATGGCCTCGTCGGTTATTACGACTTTGTGGTGCGCCTCGTACTTGTCGCGCAGGCCGCGGAGTATTTCCACCGTGTCCTCGACCGAGGGCTCGTCCACCTGCACTATGGTAAAGCGCCTTTCGAGGGCGGCGTCCTTTTCAATATATTTGCGGTATTCGTCGAGCGTCGTCGCGCCCACCGTCTGCAATTCCCCGCGGGCGAGCATGGGTTTTAAGATGTTCGCCGCGTCCATTTTGCCATCAGAGGTCGCGCCCGCGCCGACAAGCAGGTGTATCTCGTCGATAAAGAGAATGACGTTGCCGCTCTTTTGTATGGCTTCTATTGCGTTTTTGAGCCTTTCTTCGAAATCGCCGCGGTACTTGGAGCCCGCGACCAAACTCGCGAGGTCCAGCGAAAAGACTATCTTCCCCTTGAGCAGGTCGGGCACTTCGTTCTTGATTATCGCCTGCGCGAGGCCTTCGACCACCGCCGATTTGCCCACGCCCGGCTCGCCTATGAGCACGGGGTTGTTCTTGGTGCGGCGGGAAAGCACCTGTATTATCTTGTCGATTTCCTTCTTTCTGCCGATAACGGGGTCCACCTTGCCCTCTTTGGCCTTTTGCGTCATATCAACGCCGAATTGCAGAAGGTCCTGGGGCAGGGGAGATTGGGAACGGCCGTCGTCCTTCTTCCTCTCCGCGCGCTTGCCGCCGAAATTTTCGCCCGACATAAACTGCAGAATATCGTCGGGGGTTATGTCCTCTTCTTCCTCGCCCATGAGGTAGAAATTGAGCTTGTTGGAAAGCGCGGGCAGATCGACGCCCAAAGCGCGGAGTATCCGCAGTGCGAGGCAATCGCCCGAGTCCAATATGGCGCGGAGCACGTGTTCCGTCCCGGCGAGCCCGTCGTCCGCCTCGTAAAATATCGCAAGATCCACTGCGCTTTGAAGTATATTCTTCGTGCGCGGGGTCAACCCGGAGATCTGGCTGCCGGAGTCCGCCGTTTGCACGACGTAATCCCAAAATTCCTTTGCGGGCACCCCGCAATCGCGCAGCACTTTGTATGCGAGGCAGTCCGGCGTGGAGAGCATCGCGAAAATCAGGTGCTCGCTTCCCACATATGTTATGCCCACGGCGCGCGATATTTCCCTCGATTTGTCGAGGACTATCTGTAAATTGCGCGAAAATCTCGCTGAATCCATAATAAATTGCCTCCTTCAGTTTCTCGTGACTATTTTGGATATTTCCTTCGAAGCGTATTGGGCGCGGTAGGAATCGCGCTCCTCGCTTGTGAGTTTCCTCCCCGCGCTGAGATTTACGTTGGAAGGTTTCATCTTTACTATCAGCTCGTCTATGGCGTTTATGTCGGTCACGTCAACATAGCCGAGGCAAGCCGCAAGCTTCAGATCGGCGCACAAATCGACAAATTCTTCGCTGGACATCAGCGCGCAGTTGGTGAGAACGCCCAGGGCCCGCAGGCATTTATCCTTTATGGCCAACGACCCGCTCCCCTTTTTGAGGCGCTCCCGCTCGCTCGCTTCCATCTCCACGATTTTATCGACGACCGCAGTGACCTGCGATATTATATTGTCCTCAGTGACGCCCAGCGTCACCTCGTTGCTTATTTGATATGTATAGCCCGTGGCCGAGCTCCCCTCGCCGTATGCGCCGCGCACGGTAAGTCCCAGCCTCGTCGCGCTCTGTATGACGCGCGGCATCATTCCGCCAATGGCTATAGCCGGCAAAAACATCATGACCGAAGCCCTCAGCCCAGTGCCGAGGTTTGTCGGGCACGCCGTGAGGTATCCCAGCTGTTCGTCGTACGCAAAGGGTATGGCTTGTCCTATGAGCGTATCCTTTTCGCTCATCTTTTCGTACGCGCCCCGCAGGTCAAGTCCCTTGACTATGCACTGCTCCCGCAGGTGGTCCTCTTCGTTTATCATTATGGATATATTGCCTTCCTCGTTTATGAGCGCGGCGGAAAAGGTGGGGCGGCGCAGGAGCGCGGGGCTTATCAGGTGATTTTCCACCAGGCTCTGCGCGTCCTCTTCGCTTATGCCGTCCATATAGTAGAGGCGGAATTCATCCAGCTTGTTGACGGCGGCCGAAACGGAGCGGATTATCTCCTTTGCCTGTTTGTTGCTCTGCAACCGTGCGGGGAATGCGTATCCGTTTATGTCGCGCGCAAGGCGTATCCTCGACGATATTACAGAGCCGAGAGTGAAATCGGTCATACGTTGCCTCCCCGCGATTTTTTGAGCGCGATCATCTTGTCGTTTATCCTGCCCGCCTCCGCGTAGTCGCCGCATTTGAGAGCGCGCTCGAGGTTGGCCTGCAATATCTGCAACCTGCGCCTGTAATCGTGCTCCGAGGTGTAAACTCCCCCCTCCTTGCCCACGTGGCGGGTGTTGCCCTGTATGCGGGCGATATGGGGCAAAAGCTCCTCGTTGAACACGTCGTAACAGCTGGGGCAGCCCAACAGGCCGCTCCTCTCGTAATCGGAAAAGCGCATTCCGCATGCGGGGCAAACTTTTTGCCGTTGCTCCGTCTCCCCGAAAAGGCCGCTTAAGATAGCGTCGGCCATTTCCTCTTCGAATTGGCCGTACGCCTCGCCGAAGCATTGGGCGCATAGACTGAGCGTGCACTTTTCGCCGTTTATTATCTCGCTGTGATATACGGTTGCAGGCCGTTTTTTACATCTCTGACACAACATATCCCGGTAAATTTATCCGTATGAAAAATTTTATCCACTATTATTATAATACCTTTTTCCCCGCTGTAAACAGCCGCGGGCGAGATACGGCGGAAAAATTAACCGCCAAGCCGTGATTTTTTTGTCAAACTTATTGAAAATAATCGGGCGTTGTGTTATACTGTTTGCGAAATGACGTTCGGCGGGCTTTTCCGCGCGCGCGTAAAAATTTTGGAGGATATGTAATGCAATATTCAAAAGACGTCGAAAACATGATTTGCGTTGCCAAGGGCGTTTCCGGGAAATTCGAACACGGCCCCGCCCCCATCCCCGAAGAGGGCTTATGGATAAAGGCAAAGGAAATTAAAGACATCAAAGGTCTCACACACGGCATAGGCTGGTGCGCTCCCCAGCAGGGCGCGTGCAAATTGACGCTCAACGTCAAGGACGGGATAATACAGGAAGCCCTCGTGGAGACGATAGGTTGCTCCGGCATGACCCACTCAGCGGCCATGGCAGCGGAAATTTTACCCCACAAGACCATACTCGAAGCGCTGAACACCGACCTCGTGTGCGACGCGATCAACACCGCAATGAGGGAACTGTTTTTGCAGATAGTTTACGGCAGGACGCAATCGGCTTTCTCCGAGGACGGACTTCCCATAGGCGCCGGGCTCGAAGATCTGGGCAAAGGGCTCCGCTCACAGGTGGGCACCATGTACGGCACCGCGGCAAAGGGCGTGAGGTACCTCGAAATGGCGGAAGGCTATGTGCTTTCCCTCGCCCTCGACAAGAACAACGAGGTCTGCGGATATAAGTTCGTATCCTTAGGCAAAATGACCGATTTCATCAAAAAAGGACTTACCCCCAACGAAGCGTACGAAAAGGCTATCGGCACTTACGGAAGATATTCCAAGGAAGCGGGTGCGGTTAAGTACATCGACCCCAGAAACGACAAGGAGGTTGAATGATCATGGCACTGTTTGAAGGATACGAGAGAAGGGAAAGCAAAATTTTGGGTGTGCTCAAAGAGTACGGCATAAAGTCCATTGAAGAATGCCGCGATATTACGCTTGCAAAGGGCGTCGATTGCGACAAAATAGTGCGCGGCACCCAGCCCATTTGCTTTGAAAACGCCGTCTGGGCTTACACCGTAGGCGCGGCGATCGCCATCAAGAAGGGTTGCAAAAAGGCCGCGGACGCGGCCGCCGCAATAGGCATCGGCTTGCAGAGTTTCTGCATCCCCGGTTCCGTCGCAGAAAACAGAAAGGTCGGCTTGGGCCACGGCAATTTGGGCGCGATGCTCCTTTCCGAGGAGACGGACTGCTTCTGCTTCCTCGCCGGGCACGAATCTTTTGCGGCCGCGGAGGGCGCGATAAAGATTGCCGAAAACGCGAACAAGGTGCGCGTTAAGCCCCTGCGCGTCATACTCAACGGCTTGGGCAAGGACGCGGCGTATATCATCTCCCGCATAAACGGATTCACCTACTGCAAGA
>CANREQ010000069.1 GCA_947629695.1 uncultured Clostridia bacterium
GATTGAGTGGAGGAATCCCCCGTGTGGTGGTAGGGAGCAACGATGAAACGGCATTATCACTTAGGACAGGGGGACCCGTTCGACTCCGCTACGCTTTGCTCAGGGTGACGGTGGGGGCAGGGTGACGGGCAGGGTGACGACGTGCCTTGGCGCCCTTTGCTTGCAAGGGGAGCTGTCTGCGTAGCAGACTGAGGGGATTAAAATTCAACCCGCCAATTTTTAACTCTTGCCCTCTTCCACGAAAAGGGGGCGCAAAAGCCTCAATACAGGAGCACGGTGCCCTCGGGCATGCCGTAATTCCCGTCCTCGACCGCGCGGAAGTACATCGCGTCCTCGGCGTAGGTGCGGTGCGACACAATGTAAACCCTCGCCATGGGGTAAAGCGCGGCGATATTCTTTACGTATTCCTTGCGCTGTATCAGCGCGTTTGCGACGTTGTTGTTGAGGTCCACGCACACGGTGGACTTGCCCGTGGATAAAAGGTGAAGGAGTCTTGCGCGGAGTTCCCCCAAAACCGACTCTTCCGATCTTGTCCAGCCCGCCCCGCGGCATGTGGGGCAGGATTTGCACATTATCGTGTCGGCGGGTACGCCCGTGCGCTTGCGGGTGAACTCCACCAGCCCGAAACGCGACATGGGCTCGACTTTGCATCTCGCCTTGTCGCGCTTCAGCGCGCTCTCCAGCTCCTGCACGATGGCGCGGCAGTGCTTTTCGTCCGTCATGTCTATGAAATCGACGACGAATAGCCCGCCCAAGTTGCGCAGTTTTACCTGCCTTGCGATCTCCCTCGCCGCCAAGACGTTTGTTGTGTAAACGGTCTGTTCCAAACTGTCCTCGCCGGTGAATTTCCCCGTGTTTACGTCTATAACGGTCAGCGCCTCGGTGCGCTCTATTATGATATACGTGCCGTTATCAAGCTCGACTTTGGAGAGCATGGACTTGCCGAATTCTGTATAAATCCCGTTCTCGTAGAATAGGTCCGTGTGTTCGTCATGGCGATATATGCGCGGCTGTACGTTTGCCGCAAGCGATTGTTGGACGGTCACCAGATTTTCGTAAATTTCTCCGTTGCCCGCGTAAATTTCATCGGCGGCGGAAAGAATTTTATCGCGCAAAACGCGCATATACAGCGGGGAATCGCGGTAGAGAAGGCTCCCTACTTCCGCGCTTTCGAAGGCGGCCAAAACGCCGTTATGGACGTTGCGCAGATACTCGACCTCCCTGTTTTTGACCTCCCTCACGGCGTAAGGTGCGGCGGTGCGCACTATCACGCCCTCGCCCTCGCGCACGTAGGTTTTAGCCGTCTGAAGCAGGGTTTTTCTCAGTTCCTTGTCGGAAATTTTTGCCGAAACTCCGATAAAGGAACAGTAGGGGGTGAACACCATATAGCGGCCCACGTACGATATGTTCGTCGTAACGCGCGCACCCTTTTTGCCTACGGGCGGCTTGATTATCTGCACCAGGATTTCGTCGCCGACGTGCATATCGAGGGAGGCGGGTATATCTATGTCCCTGCCCTCGAGGTTTACCCTGTCGGGCAACAGGTCGCACACGGAGATATAGCAGTGCCTTTCCAGCCCGCAGTCTATGAACGCCGCCTGCATGCCGTTGAGCACGTCCGTCACGCGCCCCTTGTAAATATTGCCTATCGCGGCGGAGGAAGAGCACCGCTCCACCTCGTATTCCGTAAGTTTGCCGTCCTCCATACAGGCGTAGTGCTCGAGGCCGCATTGAGAATCGAAATAAAGTTTTTTAGCCATAACCGTATCTCCCGACTTAATTTCCCGCCGCATGGCCGCAGATAAAACGCGGCCGCTAATACATTATAACACAGGCCGCAAATTTTTCAAGGAAATAAAGCCTACATTGCCGCTAAATATTGACAGACCCGTATAAAAATGGTATACTTTTTCCAATAATTCAATTTGGAGAGCTGTTTATGATAAAGTACGATTTCAAAGGCATAACTTACGAGGAGTTGTCTTATAAACTCAACAGAATAAAGATCGAACCCAACCAGAGGCTGGACATCAAGCCCCAATTTTCCCGCCAGGTGCGCAAATCCAACGATAACCCCAAGCTTTGCTTCATCGCGCTTTCGGTTAAAATAGAAAGCAGCGAGCAGGAGCCCAAGCCCTTCGATATAAACGTATCGCTTGTGGGGGTTTTCGAGCTCGCATCCGAGCCTTCGCACGACGACGAGAGGGCGTTTGTCATAGAGGCGACGCAAATGCTTTATCCCTATTTGCGCGCGACGGTGACCAACCTCACCGCACAGGCGTATATAACCCCGCTCAACCTGCCCGTGATAAACGGACCTATTTTCCCCGAGGACAGGGATGTATATGCGTTTGCGCCCGGAGATGTGAATTAAAAAGCGCGCGGGCGGAACGCCCGCGTTTTTTTGTGCAGAAGTGCGCGATGAGTAATCATCGCGCACTTCTGCACTGCTCCCGCTAAACGCATATAAGCGTCGCATAACATTGTTGCGCTGTGGCAACCCTCAGTCACATACGTCTTTGTATGCTCCTTCGGGTTATCCTCGCGCGCCTCGTTCTGCTCGCTTCTATGCGTTTACTCACTTCGTAATAACAGCTCCCGCAATAGGCGCCCCTTAACAAGGGGAGCTGTCACCGAAGGCGACTGAGGGGATTAAAAACGTAATCCTTCCTTACATTTGCCGAGACGCTGTCTGCGTAGCAGACTGAGGGGATTGTTCTCCTCTCACCGCAAAGCCGGGGCAACTTCCCCCAAACCCCTGACCCCTGACCCCTAATCCCTAACCCATAACCCCTAACCCCTAACCCCTAACCCCTAATCCCTAATCCCTAATTAAAAAATAATTTCAAAATGGGCGAAAATGTCTTGACAAGCCGTAAATTTCGTGATAAACTCACTTTACACTACCGAGAGGGGTGTAATTTTTTTGTACGGAGTTTTCCATTATGAAAGCGTCAACAAGGGCTAAAATCACTTTCGAGTGCACCGAATGTAAGCACAGAAACTACGATAGCTACAAGAACAAGCGCAACGATCCCGACAGGCTGGTTATTTCCAAGTACTGCCCTTTCTGCAAAAAGCACACGGAACATAAGGAATCCAAATAATGGCTAAGGCAAATAACAAAGAGAAAAAACCCGGGCTCGGCAAAAAGATAAAAGACGTTTTTTCGGAGCTTAAGAGGGTCACCTGGCCGACCTTTCCCAAGGTTGTCAAAGCGACGGGCGTCGTTCTTGTCGTCGTGCTCATCTTTACGGTAATCGTGACGGGCATAAATTTCGGGTTGCAATCCCTTCTCGACCTTGCGACGAGCAACATAAAGTAAGGAGGGGCGAGTTATGGCAATCGATTACGAAAAGCCCGGCTGGTATATCCTGCACACCTTCTCCGGTTATGAGATGATGGTCAAGGATTCCCTTTTGAGAATGATAGAAAACAACAACCTCAAGGATCAGATCTTCGACGTGAAGATCCCCATGGGGCAGACTATCGAGGAGAAAAACGGCAAGCGCAAGGTTGTGGAGCGCAAGCTTCTCCCCTGTTACGTCTTTATCAAGATGATTTACTCCAACCAGCTGTGGTATCTCGTGACCAACACGCGCGGAGTAACGGGCTTTGTCGGCCCCCAAGGCAGACCTATCCCGATGAAAGATGACGAGATAAGAAAAATGCGCCTTGAAGAAGTGGTCGTGGACGCGAATTTCGCGGTAGGCGACCACGTCAACATAGATTCCGGCCCTTTGGAAGGCTTCGAGGGCGTGATAACAGAGCTGAACGACATCTCCCAAAAGGCGAAGGTCAACATACAGATGTTCGGCAGGTCCACCGACGTAGAGGTGGAATACATTCAGATAAAGAAGATAGACGTCGTATAAACGCGTTTATTCATATGCTTAAATCCGCTTGCAAACAGCGGTGAGTGGGAGAGCAGATTAAATTTTTTCATGGTCTGTTCGTTTTTACCACGATAGGAGGAATATTTAATTATGGCTAAGAAAATCACAGCGGTAGTTAAGTTGCAGCTCCCCGCCGGAAAGGCTACCCCCGCGCCCCCCGTAGGTTCTACGCTCGGCCCCCACGGTATCAACATTCCCGGCTTCACCAAGGAGTTCAACGCAAAGACGAGCGCGCAGGCCGGGCTCATCATTCCCTGCGTCGTAACGATCTATCAGGACAGAAGCTTTACTTTCGTCCTCAAAACGCCCCCTACGCCCGTGCTTATCAAAAAGGCCCTCGGCATAGAGACGGCGAGCGCGCGCCCCAACAGGGATAAGGTGGGCAAGCTCACCAAGGCACAGCTCGAAGAGATCGCAAAGACAAAGATGCCCGATCTCAATTGCAACGATCTGGAAGCGGCTAAGAGCATGGTAAAGGGCACCGCCCGTTCCATGGGAATTACCGTAGAGGAATAAAGCGCAAGGCTTTATCGGTAAGTGGGAGAGGGATTTTAAAAATATAAGTCGGCCCTCGGAAGCACCACACGGAGGAAATTATAATGAAAACAGGTAAGAAATACGCGGAAAGCGTAAAATCATACGACCGCACCAAGGCCTATGAGACGGCGGAAGCAGTGAAGATAGCCATCGACAACGCAAAGGCGAAGTTCGATGAAACGATAGAGTTGCACGTGCGTCTCGGCGTAGACCCCAGGCAGGCGGATCAGCAGGTAAGAGGCGTTCTCGTTCTCCCCAACGGCACGGGTAAATCCAAGAGGGTTCTCGTAATAGCAAAGGGTGACAAGGCGGACCAGGCGACTGCGGCAGGCGCGGAATACGTCGGCGCGGAGGAAATGGTACAGCGCATACAAAGCGAGAATTGGTTCGATTTCGACGTGGTCATCACCACCCCCGACATGATGGGCGTCGTAGGCCGTATCGGCCGCGTGCTCGGCCCCAAGGGCTTGATGCCCAACCCCAAGAGCGGCACGGTTACGATGGATGTGGCCAAAGCCGTCAAGGAAGTCAAAGCAGGTAAAGTCGAGTACCGCCTCGACAAGACGGCGATAATCCACTGCCCCATAGGCAAGAAGAGCTTCGGCACCGAGAAGATAGCCGAAAACTTCGAAGCGCTTATGGACGCGATCGTAAAGGCCAAGCCCGCGGCGGCAAAGGGACAGTATATAAAGAGCGTGGTCATCACCTCTACCATGGGCCCCGGCGTAAAGGTCGCATATAACAAGGGTTAAGCAAAAAATATTTATCCGCGGGCGGAAAATGAGTTGACATTTGCGCGCGGATATAATATACTTAACGGCGAAAATCAAATAACCGCAGACAGCAGGTGCAAAAAATGCTCAATTTCCTGCCGAGGTGACAAGTTTCAAGCAAAGTTTTGCCTTGCACCGTTTTGCGGTGCAAGGTTTTTTATTGCCGCGGCGGGTAAAAAAATGCCCTGTGCGGCGGGAATAATACAGGAGGTAAAATAATTGTCAGCTAATTTTGAAGCCAAGAAAACGCTTGTCGGCGAGATTACGGAAAAGATCAAAAACGCCAAGTCTGTCGTTCTCGTGGATTACGAAAGACTGACTGTTGCAGAGGTCTCCGCGCTCAGAAACAAGTGCAGAGAGGCGGGATGCGAGTACAAGGTATACAAAAACACCTTGGTCAGAAAGGCTTTGAACGAGCTCGGCTACAACCAATTCGACGCCGATCTCAACGGCCCGACGGCTGTCGCGTTTGCCAACGACGAGACTGCGGCGGCCAAGATAATGGTTGCGGCGGCTAAGGAATACGAAGGCAAGATCAATCTGAAAAGCGCTTTCGTCGATAACGCATACGTGGATAAAAACGGCATAAAGTCGCTCGCCACGATGCCTTCGAGGGAAGAGCTTGTCGCCAAGATGCTCGGCTCGTTGCAATCTCCTATCGCAAACTTCGCGGGCTTGCTCAACAACCTGTTATCGGGTATTGTGCGCGTGCTCGACGGCGTTGCGAAGAGCAAACAGGCCTAAGCGGCCAAGGCGGAGGGAGTTCCCTCCGGGGAAATGGCGGAACGCGCCCGCCGCTTTAATAAAAAGGTGCGCAAAAATATTTAATTTAAAAATTTCGGAGGAAATAAAAAATGGCAGACGTATCAAAGTTTATAGAAGAAATCAAAGGCATGACCGTGCTTGAGCTTAACGAGCTTGTAAAGGCCCTCGAGGAAGAGTTCGGCGTATCCGCGGCGGCTCCCGTAGCAGTAGCGGCGGTTCCCGCAGCAGGCGCGGCGGCAGGCAATGCGGCTCCCGCGACGGAAGAGAAGACCGAGTTCAACGTAGTTTTGAAGAACGCGGGCGAGAAGAAGATCGACGTTATCAAAGTTGTTCGCGCATTCTCCGGCCTTGGCCTTGTTGAGGCTAAGCAGGCTGTTGAAAAGGGCGGCGTACTCAAGGAGAACGTTCCAAAGGAAGAGGCTGAAAAGATTTTGGCTGACCTCAAAGCGGCAGGCGCAACTGCGGTTTTGGAGTAATTTTGCAAAGAAAAAAAGAGCGGTTTGCCCGTGGCAAGCCGCTCTTTTTTGTGCGTAACTGCATTTTAATTGGCGGGTTACTTTTTAATCCCCTCAGTCGCCATTCGGCGACAGCTCCCCTTTGTTCAAAGGGGAGCCAAAGGGAGCCAAGGGGTCGTCGCCCTACCGTCGCCCTACCGTCGCCCGCCTTCGGTCGTCACCCTGAGCGAAGCGTAGCGGAGTCGAATGGGTCCCCCTGTCTTGAGTGGGAAAGCCGTTTCAACATTACTCCCCAAGACCACAAGGGGGATTCCTCCACTCAATCGGCGGCCTTCGGCGCGCCTCAATCGGTTTGTGAAAATATTTTTGCCGAGGCAAAAGTATTTTTTACAAAGCGTCGGGCTTGTGCCCTCGC
>CANREQ010000070.1 GCA_947629695.1 uncultured Clostridia bacterium
GGAGAGAGGGCTACTATTTTATAAACGAAATTGCGGGCGACGTCGAAAGGTGCACCCTGCACGGCATTGTGCGCGACCACGACAGGCAAAAGTTTGAAAGCCGCAAGGCGTTTGTCAGGCAGGTCGGCGAAGAGCTCGCCGCAAAATACGGCGGCCGGGTGAAGGTGAACGTGCGCGACCAATATTTCAACTGCGCGTCCGTAATAGAGCCGCACATGGAAATAGTGGAATTTGCCGCCGCCGCAATGCGCAAAGCCGGCGTAGAGCCCATAACCGAGCCCATACGCGGCGGGACGGACGGCTCTTCGCTGTCCTTTATGGGCCTGCCCTGTCCCAATATCTGTACGGGCGGGCAAAACGCGCACGGCCTCAACGAGTGGATAAGCGTACAGGCAATGGACAAAGTCGTGGAAATTCTCCTCGGCATAATCGCCGGATACGCAAAATAAAAAACGGCGCGAAATAACCTTGCGTTCCCGCGCGAAAGATAGTATAATCGATTGCGTAAAGGCTTTTTGACCTTTGCCGGGTTGAAAGCAAGTATAAGGAAAGAAATCCGCCCCGCCCGCGAAAGGGGAGTTGGGGCGGAAGCCTGTAAAAAAATTTAATATCTTGTGCCCGTGGTGGAATTGGATACCATTAGAGCCTCCGACGCTCCCGGTCCGGGTTCGAGCCCCGGCGGACACACCACGTCGCGGCAAAGCGGCGTTTTGAAGCGCCCGCCATTTTTGGCGGGCGCTGCCCTTTTGCCGCTTGCCGCTCCTTTTCCCCGCAAATCTCACTGTGTTGCGATTTGCGGGGGCCCCGATTTAACGGGTTATTTCCTCAAATGCCTTTGTTCGTTTTGGTTATGAATACTCCCGGAATTACATTGTTAAAGCGGCGTTTTGAAGCGCCCGCCATTTTTGGCGGGCGCTGCCCTTTTGCCGCTTGCCGCTCCTTTTCCCCGCAAATCTCACTGTGTTGCGATTTGCGGGGGCCCCGATTTAACGGGTTATTTCCTCAAATGCCTTTGTTCGTTTCGGTTATGAAAACTCCCGGAATTACATTGTTTAAGCGCCAAATATTATCCTTCTATCCGTTTATTATTTCGTCTATGCTGACCTGGAAAATTTCGCCGAGCTTGCGCAACATATCAATGTTTGGTTCTGTTCTCCCCTGCTCCCAATTCGCATAGCAACTTTCAACCACTTTTAGTTTATCTGCGACCTGCTTTTGCGTCAATCCGCAACTTTTCCGTATCGTTTTTAAATTTTGGCAAAACTTTTTATCCATACAAAAAGTTTATGCTAAACTACACATTTTATCTTGACACTAGATAAAATATCTAGTATAATGATTTCAATATTTATTACGGAGGTAAAAAATATGGGAAATTGCAAAGATTGCAAGTGGTGTCAGACATTGGAAGAAAGAGAATTCATTTTCAAAACGACATCATATTTCTGCACAAATGAACCTGTTGTTCTTGCGCGCGGAAAGGGCAAATACTATCACGATATCCGTGTTGAAGCGACCAATTCATGTAATTTGTTTGAACCCAGACCTACATCCGATAGCATAGGATTTAAATAATTTTAGGTTAAGCTAATCTCAATGGACAAGGAGAACTTATGAAAAGATTTAAAATAGCCTTGATTTTGTTATTTGCGATTGCTATTTGTTGTTGTGTATCTGCATGTAATTTCGTCGGCGGCGGCTCATCAAACGACAACGGCAATAACTCCAATACCAACAGCAGCAGTAACAATAACGGCAACAATAATAGCCAGGAAGTCGATACAGACGGGACTTTCGTTTTTTCGGGTTCGTCTGTTAAAGCTGTTGACACGGATATTTCGGGAGAAATCGTTATTCCTTCGGAACACAACGGAAACACCATTGATACAATACCGGCAAACGCGTTTAAGGGCTGTAACAATATTGTTTCGATTGTCGTCCCCAACAGCATAACATCAATAGGAGAAGGAGCATTTAACGGTTGCCCGCTGTTAAAGACAATTACCTTGCCGTGTATAGGAAATAAAAAGGGCAATAGCGGAAGCGATTCCGCTTGCTTCGGTTACATATTCGGCCGTCCGTCTTATCAAGGCGGAACAGAAACAACGCAATATTATAGCTCATCATCATTCGGTTATACAACTTATTGCATTCCCGCTACACTCAGAAATGTAACCATTACCAATGAAACGGTTGTTAGCTATGGGGCTTTTTACAATTGTTCTATGCTAACTTCTATCAAAATAAATTCCGCGGCAAACAGCAATGTAGGCGCAGAGGCTTTTGAGGGTGCGCCCGCTCCGACCTGGATATAGTAAAAACTCATTAAAATACGCAAAGCGCGCGGGCATATATTACGCCCGCGCGCTTTTTTGCTCTTTTCCCCGCCCAAGGGTTTCGGCAAAATCCACTCGGGCGCAAAATTCCTGTGTTGATAATCTCATTTTAACCGAAGAACAAAACCCACGGGGTCTGACTATCGGCTATTATTAAATTTATTCCCCGATAACTTCCAAGTCCTCTTCCAAAACGGCGGCGTCTTTTTCGGTAGTGCAATACGTGCCGTTTTTGTCCTGATAAATTTCCCCGTCAAATATGACAAGAAAATACCCCAATTTCTTCGGGCCTAAAATTATCCCTTCATCCCCCGCTTTGACCCCTGCCTCTGCGTATTCGCTTTTGTCTCTTATCAATCTTACCCTGTCGTATTCTTTCATTTTGTTTCAAACTTTCCCTTTTCACTCCCCGCGTTTGACTACCTTGTCGAAGAACCCGTCGTCGTCCAGATAAGCCGCGGCGGGCAACCCCTCGCCGATCGCGCTCATCACCTTTGCGAGCGTCATTTCCAGCGTAATATCCTTCGCGGTCACCACATTTTCGGGTAAGGAGCGCATACTCTCGTAGACCCCCGCGCCGGTAAATACGGGTGAAATAACCACTTCCACGCCGCATTCCCCGCAGTATTTTGCGAAGTTTACGAAGTTGAGCGCGCTTCCCTCGGTGCACACCGTCCCGCTGTGAGACAGCTCCACGACGACGGCTTTCGGCCTTTTGTTTGTGAAATCGTAAGAGGCGAAATTCAGCAGGGAGCGCATGGTAATAAGCATTACCTCGGTAGACAGCGCGGCCGGGGCGTTTTCCCCCTTATACGCGCGCACCTGCGCCTCGGTGGGGGCGTAGGGATTGCGGTTGAATATCACCTGCCCGCCGTCTATTTCGGCGAAGTACGCGTCGAGCACGCTGTGATAAAACCCGTTTGTCTCGTCGGGATAGATGAGGCGGGAGCCTATGTGGATCTTGCAGTTTTCGTTGTCGTTGGCAAAGGCGCAGTACACCCCTTTCAGACCCGTTTTTTCTATGAAATCCACCGCGCCGCTGAAGTTTTTAAGTCCGTTACTGCGTGCGTCTTTCAACGGGAAGAGGGCGGAGACGAAAACTATCGGCACCGGCGTTGCGCGCAATACATGGGAAAACCAATTGACGGTAAAGCAAAGCGTATCCGTGCCGTGGGTTATTATTATGCCGTCGTATTTATCGCAGTCCTCTTGCTTTACGCATTCGTACAGCTTTTCCAAATCGTCCGGCTGGACATTTTCGCTTAATATATTCAAGGGCGTGCGCGTTTCGAAAGTCACTTTGTCGCCGTAGATTGCGGCGTAGTCGTCCAAAAGCTCTTTGCGGCTGCCCGTGTACAGCCCGACCCTACCGCCCTCGGACGCACTGCCTATCGTGCCGCCCGTGAACACCACGAGAATTTTGTTTTTCATTTTGCTCCTTTGCGATCTGCACTGTCAATTATAACCAATCGGGCGAAAAAGTCAATGCGCGCGCCGGTATTGGGGGCAAAATTCAATCATTTTGCTATTGAAATTCCGCAAAGCTTGGGGTATAATATAATACGTAAGCGCATCATGCGCTTCAAGGGGGAAATTTTTATGTTCGATTTTGAGTTGAATACGCCCACGCGGGTGGTATTCGGCAAGGATAGTTTGGGGCAGTTGCCCCGTCTTTTGAAGGAAAGCGGCGCAAAGTGCGTCCTCGTGCACTACGGAAGCGGCAAGGCCTTTTGCGGGGAGCTTAAAAAGAAGGCTCTGGACGCGGTCGGTGAGTGCGGCGCAAAGTGCGTGGAGCTGGGGGGAGTTCAACCCAACCCCCGCCTGTCGCTCGTGGAAGAGGGCATAAAGCTGTGCAAAAGCGCCGGGGTGGATTTCATTCTCGCCGTCGGCGGAGGGAGTGCGATTGATTCCGCCAAGGCCATAGCTTTGGGCGCGGCTTGCGGCGGCGACGTGTGGGATTTTTACTCGGGCAAGCGCACGCCCGATAAATGCCTGCCCATAGGCGTTGTGCCCACGATCGCGGCGGCGGGAAGCGAGATGAGCAATTCTTCCGTGATAACCAACGAAAAGACGGGCGAAAAGTGCGGCAGAAACGTGGAGATGACCCGCCCCCGCTTTGCGGTCATGGACCCCGCGCTGACCCTCACGGTGCCGCCCTATCAGACGGCGTGCGGCTGTGCGGACATCCTCATGCACACCCTCGAAAGGTACTTAAACGGCGGCGAGACGATGCACCTTACCGATTCTTTGTGCGAGGCGCTGATGTCAAACGTCGTCGCGGCGGCGAAGGTTTTGAAGAAAAACCCCGCCGATTACGAAGCGCGCGCAAATATAATGTGGGCGGGTTCGCTCTCTCACAACGGGCTGATGGGCTGCGGCAGCGACGGCGGCGATTGGTCCACCCACGCGCTCGGGCACGAGATTTCGGCAAAATACGATATAGCCCACGGCGCGTCAATGACGGCGGTCTGGGGCAGTTGGGCGCGCCACGTGTATAAGGAAAGCCTCAACCGCTTCCATCTATTCGCCGTACAGGCGATGGGGGTGCGCCCCAACGGCACGCGCGAAAGCCTCGCTCTGAAGGGGATAGAGGCCCTCGAGGAGTGGTTTGCCTTCCTCGGCCTGCCCACGTCCTTTAAAGAGCTGGGGATAGACGCGACGGATGAAGAGCTCGCGGCCATGGCGCATGCGTGCGCCGTCCATTGCGGCGGGGTCAAGGGCACATGCAAGAAACTCCGCGAAGAGGATATGCTTGAAATCTATCGCGCCGCGGCGGGAAGATAAAGGCGGGATTTTTAAGGCTTGACGGATTCTTTTAAAGTTGCGCCCGCGAACGGCGAAAAACCGTTCGCGGGCGCATATTACGGGGGGAATTTTTGAAGTGTTGGACGTTAAGGAGCTGTTTTACGGCAGAAAAGCCGATAAAAATGCGCTTGTGAAATTCGGTTTCCGCGAGCAAGGCGGGGTCTATTTGTACAGCCGCGAAATAGCCGGGGGTCAATTCACCTTGACGGTCAGGATCGCGGGCGACGCGGTGAGCGCGGAGGTATACGACAGGGAAGCCGAAAGCCCGTATTATCTGTTCCGCGTGGAAGGAGCGGAGGGGCAGTTCGTGGGCGAGGTGCGCGCCGAATACGAGGGCACGCTCGAAGAAATTTCCGATAAATGCTTCTCCCGCGCGGAGATCTATCGCGAAAAGGTCACCCTCGGGCTTTTGAAGTACGGCCGCAAAAAATACGCTACCCCGCCCGAATTTTTGTGGCACGACGAAAACTGCGTAATGCGCCGCAGGGACAGCGGCAAGTGGTACGTGCTCATCATGGTAGTGCCGCGCGCCCGCCTCGGCCTCGGCGGGGAGGGCAAAATAGAGGTCGCAAACATGATGGCCCCCGTTGATGAAATCCCCAAACTTATCGACGGGAAAAATTTCCTGCCCGCCTATCATATGAACAAAAAGAGCTGGTTTACCGTGCTCCTGGACGGCCGAGTTAGCGGGGAAGTTGTGTGTGCTTTGGCTGATGTGAGTTATGGGCTAGCCTCTAAACGCAGATAAAAGTTCACAAAAATCTCGGGCGGATGCGCGCCCTGCGATTTTTCGTGATATTGAGGGGCTCTTCTCGGCGGCTGTAAGGATAACAGCCGCCTCGGTCACCGTTCGCACGGGACGGAGGTGCTCACTCGTCTCGCATCGGCACGCACAGCGCTACCAGGCTGTGCTATGAAATGCCTTGCTCGTCCCTCGTTGCGCCATTTTTAGGGCGCACGACAATATAATGGCGCAACTTCACCCCGCTGAGGCGCAGGTATGCGCAAATTGTGGCGCGCTAACGCAAAAGCGCGGTTTTGCTTGCGCCGTTAATTATTTGGAAAAGGCTCCCCTTGGCTCCCTTTGCTCGCAAGGGGAGCTGTCTGCGTAGCAGACTGAGGGGATTAAAATGTAAACCGATATTTAAAGTGTTGTCATTCCGACCGATTGAGAGTGCGAAGCACTCGATTGAGTGGAGGAATCCCCCTTGTGGTGGTAGGGAGCAACTTTGAAATGGCTTTCCCACTCAAGGCAGGGGGACCCATTCGACTCCGCTACGCTTCGCTCAGGGTGACGGCCCCTTGGCTCCCTTTGGCGCAAAAGCGCTAAGGGGAGCTGTCGCCGCAGGCGACTGAGGGGATTAAAATGTAACCCGATATTTAAAGTGTTGTCATTCCGAGCGTAGCGCAAAGCGCGTAGTCGAGGAATCCCCCGTGTGGTGGTAGGGAGCAA
>CANREQ010000071.1 GCA_947629695.1 uncultured Clostridia bacterium
GGCAAAACCGTGCTCGCCGGCATAATAGATATGCACGTGCACCTGCGTGAGCCCGGTTACGAGGGCAAAGAGGATATGGAAAGCGGAAGCCGTGCGGCGGTAAAAGGTGGGGTTACGCAGGTTTGCTGTATGCCCAACACCGACCCGGTGTGCGATAACGCAGTCGTTGTCAAGTACATAAAGACGAGGGCGGCGGAAGTAAATCTGTGCAAGATAAATCCCATAGGCGCGATAACCCGCGGGGAAAAGGGCGAAAGCCTTGCGGACATCGGTAAAATGGCCGAAGCCGGCGCGGTAGCCCTGTCGGACGACGGACGTTCGGTGGCAAATTCCCGCCTTATGCGCCTCGGCATGGAATATGCAAACGGCTTTAAACTCAAATGCCTGTGCCACTGCGAGGACCTCGACCTCGTGGACGGCGGAGTGGTAAACGAAGGTAAAAATTCCACGCTCACGGGCTTAAAAGGCATACCCCGCGCCGCAGAGGACATCATGATAGCGCGCGATATCGCGCTCGCGGAGAGCCTCAATATCCCCGTTCATATCTGCCACGTTTCGACGTACAGCGGGGTGGATATAATCCGCTCTGCGAAAAAGCGGGGCGTTTTGGTCACGGCGGAAACCTGTCCCCATTATTTCATACTGACGGACGAAATAATAACCGGCTTCGATACGTTCACAAAGGTAAATCCGCCCGTGAGGGAGGAAGTTGACAAAAATGCGCTCATCGGCGGGCTCTGCGACGGCACGATAGACTGTATAGTCACCGACCACGCGCCCCATTCTATAAAGGACAAGCAGGTGGAGTACAACCTCGCCGCGTTCGGCATGAGCGGGATAGAGACCTCGTTCGCGCTCTCCTACACATATCTTGTAAAGAGCGGCATAATGGACATATGCGCACTTTCCAAACTGATGTCCGCAAATCCCGCGCACATTCTCAATCTTTGCGGCGGGGAGCTCAAAGAGAGCGCCCCCGCGGATATTTTCATAGCCGATCTAAACGAAAAATGGACAATAGAAGGCGAAAAATTCATCTCCAAGGGCAAAAACACGCCCTTCAACGGGTATGAAGTATACGGCAAAGTTTGTTGCACGCTCGTTGACGGAGATGTAAAATACAGGGCGTAACCGCAAAATAATAAAAAATTACGGTGAAATTTTAAGGAAAATCAATTAACCAAGAGGGATAAATATGATTGACAGACTGATTGACAAAATTATCGGCATGCAGAATCCCACCTGCGTGGGGCTGGATACGGACTTTTCCTATCTGCCCGACGAAATGCGGGAAGGTATGGCGACGTTCGAGGGAGTCTCCGAGGCTATTATCGAGTTCAATATGAATATAATCGATAAGGTCTGCGACATCGTGCCCGCCGTCAAAGTGCAGATCGCCTATTACGAGCAGTACGGCTTCGAGGGGTTGCGCGCTTTCAACTACACGGTAAACTACGCCAAGGGCAGGGGGATGTTCGTAATAGCCGATTGCAAGCGCAACGACATAGGCTCCACGGCAAAGTGCTATTCTACGGCCTTCCTCGGCGAGACGGATATAAACGGCAAAAGGATGAAGGCGTTCCCCGCCGATATGCTGACGGTAAACGGCTATCTCGGCACGGACGGCATAAAGCCCTTCGTTGACGAGTGCAAGGCGAGCGACAAGGGGATTTTCGTGCTCGTAAAAACATCCAACCCCTCGAGCGGCGAGCTGCAGAATTTAAAGCTCGAAAGCGGAGAGTACGTCTATGAGAAGATGGGCTCCCTCGTGGAGGGCTGGGGAAAGGACTGCATAGGCAAGTACGGATATTCCGATGTAGGCGGAGTGGTGGGCGCAACTCACCCCGAAGAAGCGGCCAATATCCGCAAGAAGTTCAAAAACATGTTTTTCCTCATTCCCGGTTACGGCGCGCAGGGCGGAAACGCACAAATGATAAAA
The DNA here is from genome assembly GCA_947629695.1 of uncultured Clostridia bacterium. GTDB lineage: Bacteria > Bacillota > Clostridia > Christensenellales > Borkfalkiaceae > Coproplasma. Next base: position 1,940 of record CANREQ010000071.1, read on the forward strand.
AGCTGTTTCGACGGGCGCGGGCTGGGCGGAATAGTCAACAATTCGCGCGGGATAATCTGCGCGTACAAAAAACCCGAGTATTCGGGCATGGACTACGCGGAAGCGGCGCGCATGGCTTGTATAGACATGCAGCAGGATCTGATCTCGGTCTTGGGTAAAATAGAAAAATGATCGATGTAACGGCAACCGTAAAAGAGGTAAAAAGCATAGCGGACGGCATTTTTTCGCTTACAGTCACCCTCTCCGAAGAGGTGCAAACGATCGGCGGGCAGTTTCTCAACATATCGACGGGCGACGGCTCGCGGCTCTTGAGGAGGCCCTTGGGCATAGTAAAGGCGGAAGGCAGGGACGTAACCGTGTGCTTTCAGGTAAAGGGCGGGGGAACAGCCGCGCTCTCCAAGGCTGAAAAGGGCGATAAACTCTCCGTGCTCCTTCCTTTGGGCAACGGTTTTGTTATCCCCTCCGGCGTGAAAAACGTAGCCGTTCTCGGCGGCGGCGTGGGCATTTTCCCCCTCGTACCCGTCGTAAACGGACATAAAGACATAAATTTCTATACATATCTGGGCTTCCGCAACTCTAAGTGCGCATGCCTGTTGGACGAGTTTTCGGCAAGCAAAAAGCTGACAATCGTCACCGACGACGGCAGTTTGGGCAAAAAGGACAACGCCGTCGGCGCGTATTTAAAAGAACGGGAAAGCGTCGCGGCCGACCTCATAATAGCGTGCGGCCCTCCCGTAATGCTGAAGGCTTTGAAGCTCTCCTTAAAGGAGCAGAATATAACGACTCCCTGCCTCGTCTCTTTGGAGGAGCGCATGGGTTGCGGCATAGGCGCGTGTCTCGTCTGCGTGTGCGCGAAATCGGACGGCGGCAATGCGCGCGTGTGCAAAGACGGTCCCGTGTTCGACATAAACGCGGTAGAGCTTTAAGGGGGGAGAGTATGGCAAAATTATCGGTGAATTTATGCGGCGTTACCCTTAAAAACCCCGTGATAGCGGCGAGCGGCACATTCGGTTTCGGCAGGGAATACAACGATATTTTCGATATTTCCGCGCTCGGCGGCGTATCGACAAAGGGAATGACAAACGCGCCGAGGCTCGGCAACAAGCCCCCGAGGATAGCGGAGGGCTACGGCGTTATTCTCAACTCCGTAGGGTTGCAAAATCCGGGCGTGGAGCATTTCATACAAAACGATTTATCCTTTTTAAAGGATAAAGGCGTGGCTGTCATAGCCAACGTCGCGGGCAGTACGCTTGAAGATTACGGCATTATCTGCGCAAAACTCGACGGCCTCGTCGATATGGTGGAGCTCAACATTTCCTGCCCCAACGTGCGCGCGGGGGGAATGGCCCTCGGTATAAGACCGGAAAATATTGAGGAAGTCACCGCGCTTTCAAAGTCCAACCTCAAAAAAACGCCTCTTATGGTAAAGCTTTCGCCCAATGTGGAGAGCATACCCAAAAACGCGCAGGCGGCGGAGAGGGGCGGCGCGGATTGCATATCGCTTGTCAACACCTTTACGGGCATGGTTATAGATATTGAAAAGCGCAGACCCATATTGGCAAACAATACGGGCGGCGTGTCGGGCGCGGGCATAAAACCCATTGCCGTGCGCATGGTCTATGAAGCGGCCCACGCCGTAAAGATCCCCGTCGTCGGAATGGGGGGAATAACCTGCGGCAAGGACGCGATAGAGTTTATGATGGCGGGCGCGCGGGCAGTGCAGGTGGGCACGGCCAATTTCACCGACGCGCTTGCGATGCCGGGGATAATAGAGCAGATGAATTGCTGGCTCGACAGTCACGGCGTCGGCGATGTAAACGAAATTATAGATACTGTTACATTGAATTAAATTACGGGAGAATAAAATGGCACTTACATACAAACAGCAGTTTATCAAATTTATGGTGGATAACGGCGTATTGCGCTTCGGCGAATTTACGCTTAAAAGCGGCAGAAAAGCGCCCTATTTCATAAATACGGGCAATTATAAGACGGGCTCCCAGCTCGCGCGCCTCGGGAAATATTACGCAAGTTGCATTGTGGAAAACAAGCTCCACGCGCAAACCCTCGTAGGCCCCGCGTACAAGGGCATACCCCTCGCAGTCTCCACGGCCGTCTCTCTCGCCAACGATTACGGCGCGGACATGAATTATTGCTTCGACAGGAAAGAGGTAAAAGATCACGGGGAAGGCGGGCTTTTTGTCGGCAAACAGCTTGAAAACGGCGAAAAGGTCATAATAATAGAGGACGTCATGACGAGCGGCAAGGCACTGAGGGAGCTTCTTCCCAAGCTCAAAGCGGCGGCCGATGTGGAAATTGCGGGAATGATAATTTCCGTTGACAGAATGGAAAGGGGGCTGGAAAGCGAGCTTTCCGCCGTTCAGGAAGTGTATAAGGAATTCGGCGTGAAGGTGTATTCCATAGTCACCATGTCGGATATTATCGACGCCATAGAAAGCGGGGTCATAGAGGGCAAAGAGTATCTGCCCGCGATGAAAGAGTACAGAAAGCAGTACGGCGTGGGTTGATTTAAAAAGACAAATAAATTTCAAGTAAAAGGGGCGGGTTTTTCGCGAAAAACCCGCCCCGCGTTTGTTTTCAGAAAATCCCGCGCCCTTTCAAAATCCGCGCCTTTTCACGGCATTGATTTACGGCGATATATAAATTTTTTTCAGAACACATCGAAGGCAAAGCCCTTTTGCTTGAAATATTTTATGACGTCCCTCAAAGCTTCGGGCGTGTTCACCTTGTCGGTGGAGTCGTGCGCGAGCATTACGACATGGTTCAGCCCTTCGGAAGTGGCGATCGCCGCCCTGTAAAGCTGTTCCGCCGAAGCGTGGGGTATTTCCGCGTCACAGAGCCCCGCGTTCCAATCCACGTACTTATATCCCTTTTGCACAACGTAGTCCACGAGTTCAGGCGTGGCGTTAAAGGAGCCCCCGGGGAAGCGGTACACGCTGGAGTTTTTCCCCGTCACGGAGCGTATCACCCTGTTGCAATCCTCAATATCCTTTAAAAGCGCGTCCTTATTGCTGTAAATTTCGTCGTATCGGTGGGTGTAGGAGTGCACCGCAACCGTGTGTCCCGCCTGATATTCGCGGTTTATCAAATACTTGCGCCTTTCGGCATTTCTGCCTATTATAAAAAAGGTGGCCTTTACGTTTTCCTCATCCAGAATATCCAAAATTTTTGGCGTGACCCTATCCGTCGGCCCGTCGTCGAATGTCAGGTAAATGACTTTGCGGTCGGCCTCGCCCGCACCGCCGTCCGCAAAGGAAAAGCAATTTTTCGCCTCTCCGCCGCTCTGGGCAAACTGCCACAGCGCAAAGACGAGGGTGAGGGATAGCGCGCAGATAGCGATAAGTTTTCTGTTCATATCCGTATTTTGCGCAAATTGGGAAATTTTATAGATGAAATAAAACCAACTTCTTTTATTCAAAAAGACGGTGCATTTTCAATAAAATGTGATAAAATAATATCAGGTGAAATAACCCGCGCGATGCGGGCATAATACACGCCGCGCCTTAAAAGGCAAAATACAAAGCGGGGGAGTTTATCATGAAAGTCATTCAAGGAGATATAACAGAGTCGGACGCTGAGGCCATTGTAAACGCCGCAAACAGAACGCTTTTGGGCGGCGGAGGCGTTGACGGGGCGATCCATAGGGCGGCGGGAAAAGGGCTTTTGGAGGAATGCAAAACGCTTCACGGCTGCAACACGGGCGAGGCAAAAATGACAAAGGGATATAACCTGCCAGCAAAATACGTCATTCATACCGTCAGCCCCGTATGGTGCGGCGGAAACAGGGGAGAAAGGCAACTGCTTGAAAATTGCTATAAAAATTCAATCAGCCTCGCGCTGGAAAGGGGAGTAAAGTCTATCGCCTTTCCGCTAATATCCTCGGGCGCATACGGCTATCCTTTGGAAGAGGCGTTGTCCGTCGCCATAGATACTTTGAAGAATTATGACGGACGGGGAATAGATATTACCCTTGTTCTCTACGATACAAAGGCCTATCTGACCGCCTTGAAACTGATTGACGGATAATTATTTCGGCGGCCCGAAGTTTTTCCAATCCTGCGCAAATGCGCCCCGACCGTGTGTAACGGTCGGGGCGCATTTGGAGCAGACTGGTATCATCGCTACGCTCGATGGCGTCGGCTACGCCTCGCGCGGACTTGAACCGGCGACCTAACGCACCCCAAAAAAATGATTTATAACACTTTATTTGCAGTTAAGCGTCAAGATAATCATTTTTCGGGGACCCTTTGAAAATAACAATAGGTCGGACGGTCCAAGTCAACCAACTACATCGCAAATGCGCCCCGACCGTGTGTAACGGTCGGGGCGCATTTGGAGCATTAGCCGAGCGAGCAAAGCGAGCGAACGCAAGC
>CANREQ010000072.1 GCA_947629695.1 uncultured Clostridia bacterium
CAAAAACTACGCTGGGGGCGACCGCCATATCTTCCCCGGAAATTTATTCGGCGAAAATTTACTCGCCAAATATTTATGGCGAAAACTTGACCCTGATGGCAAGGAATGAACTAAATGATGACATATACAATAATTTGTATCTGACCCCTACGAGCATGTATCTTAACAACGCTTACGGAAAAAACGAGGTAACGAAATTCCTCGTTGATTTAGGTGAGGATGAAAACAATTCTACCATAAAAATGCGCCTTGGCGCCGGGGAAACCGCCACGGGGTCAAAGGCGCTCAGCCTTGAAAAATACGAATATGAAGCGCGCGTCGGCGCTTATATGGACAACGATTTGACCGATTTCCGAGGAATGAGCATAGACCTTCAAAGCGGGGCGGTCACAATCTCGGGGGATGTAAATGCCGTTGCGGTGTTTGGGTAGGTGATGAACAATGGCAACGCTTGAGTGCACCGATAAAGGCGATAAATATCTATATGTCATGCTGCAAGGCTTGCAGACCAATTATAACGGCCTAAGATATGCCAAATATTCCGCAAAAGACGAATATGGCAACGTCAGGAGCGCAACATCTGATAATATACTTGTGGGCAGTTCCCATGGAGGGACAACCCAAATCCTTAATTTGACACCCGGAACGTACTACAGCCTGTCGGCGGAAATCCGCGACTTTACGACAGATGCGCTGCTTGCCACCGTAGACGAAAGTCTTGGATATGGCGCAACGACCTATCCCACCAAGCCGGTAGTTGACTTTGAAGCCGGGGAGAATTATGTTGATTTAACGATTAGAACCGAAGGAAATGTTTACGGATATTATTACTGGCTCAGAGATGGTCTTTCCCGCATTCGGGAGGATACCGTAATAATGACGGGCGGAGGCGATTACACACTCAGATTATCAGGCCTTACCCCAAACACGACATACACCTTCTCCGTTTACGGATTTGTAATGGTGGACGGCGCCAAATACTACGATGACAAGTACACGGCGGTCATTTCCTTCGATACAGAAAAGGAGCACGGATTTACCGTTAGTGAGTGGTCGGTAACCCCAGCCGGAGGCAACAGGGCAACGGTACAGGTCACAGGGACAAATTTGCGCAGCTGTAGTTATGAAATTTCAGTATACGTTGATGGGGCCTGGTGGCAGAAAGCGGAAGGCGTAATAGGAAGCAGCGGCAGCACCGGCTTTAGCGTGGACATAACGTTTGATAACCCCGGTACATACGACGTCAGACTGACAATTCAAAGCCAGAAGAAATGGGAGGACGTGAAGGAAGTAACCATCAAAGAGGGCGGCGGCGACAGGCCGGCAGATTTTGAGTGGGATACACCCAAGGTCTCCGGCATACGGTACAGCCTGACGGCCAAAGAGTGGAATGCCCTTATGGGAAAGATAAACGAATTTCGGCAATACCGCAGCCTGGCGGACTACGTATTTTTTCCGCAAACCGTAATATCGGGGCAGGAATTTACCGCAGATATTTATAACCAGGCACACGATGCGCTCTACGATATAGCAAAGATAACCACCGGGCGCGTCAATTCTAAAGACAAGGTAACTGCGTATTTATTAAACGTTTTTCCAGATACAATAAAAACCATACAATAAAATAAGTACAAAGGAGTGTTTGCCATGAAGGTAAAATTGAAAAATGAAACCGTGCTGAGCTGTAACAGTCCCACCGAGCAGAAAATATTCAGGAGCGGAGATGCGGCGGGGTGGATTCTTTCGCTCGGCCTGTTGAAGTCCATGACTTCAGATGAAGCCGATTTGCTTATCACCTCGGAAAACTTTTCAAAGCTTCTGTTTTTAAGCGACGAAGACGAGGAATTGTTTGGCATTGACGGATATGAGAAGGTTGCCTCTGTCATCATAAGGCATTCTGACGAAGCAGGCAGCGTGGACATCCAGCTTACGAAGCCCTTGGACAAGTCATATGCTGCATAAGGAGGGTGGAAAACATGTTAAAGGTTGTGGAAATGTCGGAGGAGCAAATAAACGTCTGTTTGATGTTCTTAAGCCGGGCAAATATAACGGGCGCCGAGGCGGAGGCTATGGTGTTCATGAAAGACATCCTTAAAAGAGCCGTCCCCAAAACCCCGTGCACAGGCAACGGCTGTGATGAAAAAGTATCAGATAATACGTAAAGAGGAGCGATGAAAATGTTAGAATTCAAAAAGGTAACCAACGGCTTTAACTATGTATTTGAAAAGGAAATTGGGGCAGGTGAAACCGTTATATTAAAAATGCCTCCCGTATCACCGAACAAACGAGGGATAAACGACATAGGCTGGCAAACTGACGGCAGCGTGACACTTTACGGTACGCTTTCAAGCGACCCGGAGAGCGACGGGGCCCTTTGGCAGGAAATCAAGGAAAGCGACGAGGTGAACAAAACGGTTACGGCAATTAAAATCGTAAACGGCGGCTCTGCCTGCAACGTAACGGTCAGGGCAATATTTTGTTAGATTGGCGGTGATTTAAATGAAAGGTAATGTTTCAAAGGCCGCTTCCCTCACGGCGATAAATGCAGCGGCGCAGGCCGTCGAGAGCGCGGAAAGCGCCCAGGCTGCCGCAAAAGAGGCCGCGCAGGCAAAAGAGGACACAGAGAAAAAACTTAAGAATATGCCCACCACGCTGAGGTTCACCAACTACAAAGAGCTGCTGGATTATTTAAAATCGCATGGGAGCGATGTAAACAACACGGAGTCCGGCTACTATCTGCCCTTGGGAAGCAATATATATTTCCTCGACGACAGCTGTTACAGCCTCAGGTGCGCCGAGCACGCCACGGGCAAGACGGATTACACGGACGAGGAAATCAACAAGGCCTTGACTAAAAACGGCTGGATAAATATTGGGGAGATTCAGTTTCGCCCCATTGAGAACCTTAAGGCGGGCAGAAAGTACGTGGACGACAGTATTAAGGCGGCCATAGACGACAGTTGGGAGGCGGCGGTATGAGCGTACAGCAGGAAAAATTTAAAGCGATAGCCGACAAAATACGGGAAAAGACCAACACCGAAGACCTGATTGTGCCCAATGATTTTGCCGATAAAATTGACGATGTCTATCTTGCCGGGCGAGATTCCGCTATGGACAAAGACAAAGCGATTTTGGGCAAGGCAAAGGGCGAGAAATTTTATGTAGATGATGTTTCGGAAACGATTCACGGCGTAAAATGCACGGTTTCGGCGGAAACGGAGAATTTGTCGCAAGTTACCGTTTGCAAATATGGCAAAAATTTGTTTGATAAAAACCTTTCCGGCGTTAGCGCATTTCAAAATGAAACGGCATGGGGCGGATATGGAACGACGATTATCACTGCGGATAACCTGAAAAAAATGTTGTCAAATAATACCACCTACACAATATCCTGCGAGGTGGAGTGTGAATCCATTCCTCAAGACGCGACAATTTCAACAAAATTGATTGGATTTAGTATTTATGACAGAACCAAAGGGGCTATCAATCTATACGAAACACGTGAATTGTCGCCGGGGCAAAAATATAAATTCTCAAAGACGTTTACCACCCCCGAGGATTTCAAAACATCAACATATGCATTTATGGCATATTCCAACGGCTATCATCTTAATGAGGGGCCGTCAATGGAAGCTTCGGCGGATGTTGGCGAGTATACCATGGGAAATGATTTTCCGTTTGGAGATGGTTTTCCCTTTGACGATGCGGCCCCAAATGCCACAACCGTCTACGCGCAAGTTATCTACAAAAACATCCAAATCGAGGAGGGCGAACATGCCACCGAGTTTGAGCCGTGTAATGTGCAGTCTGCTACCGCTGCCCAAGACGGCACGGTGACCGGGCTGACCAGCGTTTCCCCGTGTATGAGCATACTTAGCGATACGCCCGGTGTGAACATATCCGTGGAATATTACAAATCCCAAGGAGCAAAAAGAGAATACGACAAATTTTGGGACAGTTTTCAGGACTACGGAAACGCTACAAATTACAGCAGGGCATTCCAAAGCCCGTTGTGGAATGATATAAATTATAATCCCAAATATGACATTGTTGCCGCAGATGATTTGTTTAATTCAAATCCTAGCATAACCGACACGAAAGTTATAATCAAAGCAGACGGGAAAACACTCAAAAATACTTTTGCAAATTCGGCACTTGAAAAAATCAGATTATTCGTAGACGCTGAAACGAACAGCGAAAACGCCTTTGACGGGCTGACAAATTTAAAATCTTTAACTATTTTGGGAGGTTCAATATCCACAGACGGTTGGGATTTCAGCAGCGCGGTAAATTTCCCAAAAGATGGAATAACAACGCTGATTATGAGCCTTTCCATGTCGGCTGAAGGAAATACGATAACATTTTCGCAACAAGCGGTAGACAATGCTTTCCAGCCCGAAGAATGGGAACAAATTAAAAGCACCCGGCCAAACTGGACGATAAAGCTTTCAAATTAACAAAGGAGGTTTAATTATGGCAACGGCAACGATAGTGGCGGCGCTTATAGCGTTTTTCGGCTCGGCCCTTAGCACTCTGGCGGGAATCCTGATAAGCTCTAAGCTCACCACCTACCGCATAGAGCAGCTTGAAAAGAAAGTTGATAAGCACAACCAGGTCATTGAGCGGGTGTATCGCCTTGAGCAATGGCAAAAGGATGTGCAAAACGGAAAGGAGATTTAATCATGAAGAATAAACTATCAAAACTCATTGACGTAAAGTCAATTATAACAATCGGGCTTGTGGTTACCCTGGTAGTCGTTACCCTTTCGGGGAAAACCGTGGACGAGAAGATTTTTAACTTGTTTTCAAACGTCACGACCATGGTGATTACATATTTCTTCACACGAAAATCAGGAGGGGGCGACAGCAATGACAAGTAATGCGACAGGCCTTCGGTATGCCGAGCGCCCGCTTCGGGTTTATGACTATGAGGCGGTGTGCGGCGCGGCCAATCAAACGGTTGAATATCCAAAATATTTTATCCTGCCCAAAGAAAAAATGGGGATTGTCAAAGACCAGGGGAGCGTAAATTCCTGCGTGGCCGAGGTCATTTCCTCTTTGGCCGAGGTATTTGAAAACATGGAAAACGGCGGCGATACCGAGTTTTCCGAGGGCTACGCCTATGGAATGTTTCGGGATGACGGGGACAATTTTATGGGTATGTTCATCATAGACGCCCTGGACTATTGGAGAAAACTGGGGATAGTCCCCAAAACGTATTTTGGCGAGCTTGAGGAAATGCCCGAAATGCGAAAAAAGGCCCTGAAATATCCGGGGCTTGGCAAAATTGCACAACGCTACAAAATACAGTCCTATGTGGCGCTTTCCGGGGGCAGGGAAAAGAAGGATTTGCAAATAAAAGAAGCAATCACCACCCACGGCTACGGCCTGCTCTGCGACAGCCGGGAATACTTTGGCAGCCCCCATTGCATTATGCTGGTGGGCTGGAACGACGATACCGACAGTTATATCATAAAAAATTCCTGGGGCGAATCCTATGGCAATAAGGGCATAAAAGAAATACCGAAAAAAGAGATAAACAACGTATATCTTATCTTGGACGAGGTGATAAAGATGAAGTTTGAGGACGTTAAAGAAGGCGAATGGTTCTACGATTCCGTTAAGAATGTCACGGCTTCGGGACTTATGCAGGGCGTTTCTGATACGCTTTTTGAGCCCAACAAAACCATGACACGGGCCGAGGCGGCGGCGGTTTTTGACCGAATGGCCAAAAGTATCGATGAGCGTATTACGCTGATAAGCAAAATGCTGGCCGACAAAAAGGACAAGTAGGTGACGGCATGGTAACGGTTTATTCAAAGGCCGCAAGCGGTGAAAGAAATATTTCGGCAAATTTTAAGGTAAAAGAATTTGCCTGCCATGACGGAAGCGATAAGGTATTGATAAACAGCGAGCTGGTGACCCTTTTGCAACGGATTCGCGACCATTTTGGGGCCGCCGTGACCATAAATTCGGGTTACCGCACGGAAAGCTACAACAAACAGGTGGGCGGGGCACCAAGCAGTCAACATTGCCTCGGTGCTGCGGCGGATATTGTTGTTTCGGGCGCCGTGCCCCTTGCCGTTGCCCAATATGCGGAATATTGTTTAAACACCCGGGGAGGAATCGGGCTTTACGGGAGCTTTACTCATGTTGACGTGCGGGAGGGCCGGGCCCGGTGGGACACCACCTCCGGCAAGGAGGTGGCGGTCTCGGGATTTTTCGGCTATGCGCCCACCCTAAAAAACGCCGACGAGATAACCTGGGAGCTTAATCACCGCCACTTTAACATTGACGATATGCCGGG
>CANREQ010000073.1 GCA_947629695.1 uncultured Clostridia bacterium
GGTCACCGTTCGCGCTATTCACTATGCGCTCACTCATCTCGCGCGGCAAAACAGTGGGTGTCCACTGTTTTGAGAAGTTCCGCGCTCGTCCTTACTATTAAGGGGAGCCAAGGCATGTCGTCACCCTGCCCTCCGTCACCCTGAGCGAAGTCGAATGGGTCCCCCCTGATATATGCGAAACAGCTCGGAGATAACTTGTAATTACGAAGTCTATAAACGCATAGAAGCGAGCAGAACGAGGCGCGCGAGGATAACCCGAAGGAGCATACAAAGACGTATGTGACTGAGGGTTGCCACAGCGCAACAATGTTATGCGACGCTTATATGCGTTTAGCGGTAGCCAAACTAAAACGCATTCTCTATATGATTTACCCCCTCCCCTTTAGTCACCTCAACAATATCGAAGCGCACGGTCACATCGGGGTCGCTACCGGAAAAATAATAGCGGGCGGAATTTCTGTAACGGCGGCGGCGCTCGGCATTGACCGCTTCGTTGGGCGCGCCGAAATAATCGGAAGAGCGGGTCTTGACTTCCACAAAGCAAACCACGTCTCCCTTTTGCGCGATTATATCTATCTCGCCGAAGGGGCACTTGTAATTGCGCTTTAAAATCTTGTATCCCTTTTTCCTGAGCGTCGCGGCCGCAAGCCGTTCACCTTTAAAACCGAGTTTCCGGTTTTCCCCTTTTATTGCCATTTGCGCGTAAAACTCCTGCGGTGAATGGGGCAAAGCCCGTATTTTTGCATGGCCGCGATGTGCTCCGCCGTGCCGTAGCCCGCGTTGCGTTCGAAGCCGTATTGCGGATAGATTTCCGCGTACTCTTTCATCAGGCCGTCGCGGTAAACCTTGGCGGCGATCGAGGCCGCGCCTATCGTGTAACTTCTAGCGTCGCCCTTTACAAAGCTACGCTGGGGAAGGGAAATATCCAGCGTCATGTTCCCGTCGGTTATGACGAAATCGGGCGCAACCGAAAGGCCTTCCACCGCGTTTTTCATGCAAAGCTTTGTCGCCTCGAGTATGTTTATTTCATCTATGATCTGAGGTTCGACGCGGCATATGCGACAGGCAATTGCCCTTTCGAGTATTTTTGCGGATAGATTTTCCCGCCTTTGCGGCGACAGCTTTTTGGAGTCGTCTATCCCCTCGATAATGTCGTCGAGGGGCATAATTACGGCGGCGCAGACAACGGGACCGGCCAAAGGGCCTCTTCCCACTTCGTCCACGCCGCATATGTATCTGTAACCGCCGGAGATGAGCTCCCTCTCTATTTCCAGCTTGCTTTCCACGTCGTACGCTTTCATTTGTTCCACCCGAAAACGGCGCAGTCCGCTTGCTCGTCGAGCGTTATTCTACCCAATCTGCCCTTGCGGAAATCGTCTATGACCGCCCTCTCCGCGCGTTCGTAGTCGCATTCGTTGCCGCGAAGGAGAAATCCCCTGCGCGCGCACACTTTATCCAGCATTTCAAGCGGAGAGCCGCCCTCGATGCCGTATCTACAGGAAAGGGCCGCGGGGTATTTCACCCACAGCTCCTCAAAAAGCGAGAGGCAAATGTCGTCCAAATCCAGAATTTCGTCGTTGAGACTGCCCACATACGCGAGGTGCAGGGCGAGGCGGTTGTTTTCAAACGACGGCGGGGTGGTGCCGGGGGTATCGAGAAGCTCCCATTCCCCCAACCTTATCCACTGCTCGCCGCGGGTCACGCCCGCCTTGTCGCCCGTGCGGGCGCGCGCGTTGCCGGCGATGAGATTTATAAGCGTGCTCTTGCCCGTGTTGGGCGCGCCGCAGACGAGAAAGCGGAAGGTGCGCTTAAAGCCCCTTTCCCCGTCCTTTTTGCGCCTTTCTTCAATCAATGATGAAATTGCCCCCGCAATATCCCTCTTCGAACGGCTGTCGGCGGCGTTTACCGCGACGCATGCCGCGCCGTTATCCTTGAATATCTTCACGAATTTTTCGGCCCCGTCGGCGAGGTCGCATTTGTTGAGGACGTACAGGACGGGCCTGTTGCCGAACAGCTTTTCCAGCGTGCGGTTATAAGACGCGGCGGGGCAACGCGCGTCCAAAACGTAAATTATTCCGTCGCACACGGCGACGCTTTTTTCCATTGCCCGCACGGCCTTGGCCATGTGCCCGGGGAACCATTGAAGAGTTTTCATTTTCCTTTAAGTAAATCGGGGCGGCGTTCGCGCGTCAGCGTCTCGCTCTGCTCCCTCCGCCACTTGTCAACCTCTGCGTGATTGCCCGAAAGCAACACTTCGGGCACCGCAAGTCCGCGGTATGTGGCGGGGCGGGTGTATTGGGGATATTCCAGAAGCCCGTCCGTAAAGCTTTCGTCTATCAGAGAGCCGTCGGAAATCACCCCGTCAACGAGGCGCGCCACGCAGTCGCACACGACCATTGCGGGCAATTCCCCGCCCGTCAGAACGTAATCGCCCACGGAGATCTCCTCGTCGAACTCCAGATCGAGCACGCGTTGGTCCACGCCCTCGTAATGCCCGCATAAAATGACGAGGTGCCCATTACATGAAAGGCTTGCCGCCTTTGCCTGCGTGAACAGCACGCCCTTGGGCGACATATAGACGCGCCGCGCCTTTCTTCCGGGATCGACGGCATTGACGGCCGCGTCAATGGGCGCGGGCATCATCACCATGCCCGCGCCCCCGCCGAAGGGATAATCGTCGCACTTTTTGTGCTTATCTTCCGAAAAATCGCGGATATTGACTATCTCCAGCTCGAGTTTTCCCCTCTCTATCGCCCTGCCTATCACGCTCTCCCGCAACGGCGCGAACATTTCGGGGAAAAGGGTAAGTACGGTTATTTTCATCATTCCTCCGAGGCGACCTGCGCAAGCCGCTTTGCGTTTACCGTTATCCGCCCGCCCGCGGGATCGGCGTCAACTATTACGCCGTCCGCCGCAGGGAACATGACCAGACCGCCGTCCGCCTTTTCGTATTCATAGACGTCGGTATGCGCGGGGATTATGTCCTTGAGAACGCCGAGCTTTTCCCCCTCTTCCGTAACGATGAGGCAGCCTAACAGATCGGCGATATAAAACCTGCCGTCGGCGGGCTCGGGAATATCCTCCCGCCTTACCTCAATCTCCATGCCCCGCAACAGCTCCGCCGCATTCCTGTCAGCAACCCCCGCAACGGCGAGGTACGCGAGGTGGTCGCCCGCGGGCCGCACTTTAAGGAGTTTGCGGCAATTCCCCCCTATATATACCCTATCGAACGCCTTCAGATCCTCGGGGGAGTCGGTGTAGCAAAGCGCCTTGACCTCGCCCTTTATGCCCTGCGGTTTCAATATCGAAGCGACGCTTAAAAATTCCTTCATCTCTTAAACCAAAAGAAAAGGCGGTTAAGCCTTTTCCTTTATCTCGATAAAATATTTCTTGTTTTCGCGCGGGGTGTAGGCGTTGACGATCGTCCTCAACGCCTTTGCGATCTTGCCCTGCTTGCCTATTACCTTGCCCATGTCCGAAGGATCCAAAAGCACGGTGACTTCTATAGCGTTTTCCTTTTCATCGACGAGGTATTCAATCTCCTCTTTCTTGTCGGCAAACCGCTCCACTATATATTTTATAAGCTGTAACGTATCCATAATTACTTCTTCTTTTTCTTGTTATTGGTCTTGGGTGCGGAAAGCTTCTTGCTCTGCTCCATTGCGCCCGCCTTTACGAGGTAACTTTTGACCGTCTCGGTGGGTTGAACGCCCTTTGCAAGCCATTCCTTGGCCTTTTCCACGTCGATGTTGATCTCCGCGGGGTCGGTCAGGGGATTGACGTAACCGATCTTGTCGATGTACTCGCCGCTCTGTGCCTTTCTCGAGTCGATAACGACTACCCTGTAGAAGGGCGTTTTCTTGTCGCCCATTCTCGTAAGTCTCATTTTAACTGCCATAAAAAATCTCCTGTTTTATGAATTTTTGATTTTAAAAGCCTATGGGCAGGCGTTTTTTGCCGCCCTTCAACTGCTTCATCAACTGTTTGGTCTGCTCGAATTGCTTCAAGAGCTGGTTTATCTCCTGCACGCTCGTGCCCGAGCCCGCCGCGATGCGCTTTTTGCGGGAGGAGTTTATGATAGAGGGGTCCGTTCGCTCCTTGGGGGTCATGGAAAGTATTATGGCCTTTGTCCGCTCTATCCTGCCCTCGTCTATATCCCCTTCCTTGACCTTGTTGCCCAGCCCCGGCATCATGGAGATAAGCGCCTGCGCGCCGCCCATCTTCTTCATACTCTCGAACTGCGTCAGAAAATCTTCGAGCGTGAAAGAATTTTCCAGCATTTTCTTCTGCATCTTCTTTGCTTGCTCTTCCGTTACGGCTTCCTGCGCCTTTTCTATGAGGGTGAGGACGTCGCCCATGCCGAGTATGCGTGAGGCCATTCTGTCGGGATAGAAGTATTCCAGATCGGTGAGCTTCTCCCCGACGCCTATGAATTTTATCGGCTTGCCCGTGACCGCCTTTATCGACAGACATGCGCCGCCGCGCGTATCGCCGTCCAGCTTGGTGAGCACTATGCCCGTCACTTCCAGCCTTTCGTTAAATGTCTTTGCCACGTTTACGGCCACCTGACCCATCATGGAATCGACGACGAGCAAAATCTCGTGCACCTCGACGGCCGCCTTTATCCTTTCGAGCTCCCGCATGAGCTCTTCATCAATCTCCAACCTGCCCGCGGTATCCAGAACCACAGTGTCGTATCCCATGGAACGGGCATACTCCACGGCCTGTTTGGCCGTCTTTACGGGGTCCTGCGTGCCCTTTTCGAACACTTCCACGCCCGCGTTCTTGCCCACGACTTTAAGCTGGTTGATAGCCGCCGGGCGGTATATGTCGCCCGCGACCAACAGCGGCTTTTTGCCGCCCTTTTTCAAAAGACACGCCAGCTTCCCGCACAGCGTCGTCTTGCCCGCGCCCTGCAACCCGCACATCATGATGACCGTGGGCGGATTGGAAGCGACCGTAAGTTTCGCGTTTGCCGGGCCCATGAGGGCGATAAGCTCCTCATTAACTATCTTAATTACCTGCTGGGCGGGATTGAGGCTCTGCAATATCTGTTGCCCCACCGCCTTTTCCGAGACCGCCGCGCAGAATTGCTTCGCCACGAAGACGTTTACGTCCGCCTCGAGCAGGGCCACGCGCACCTCGCGCATGGCGGTTTTGATCTCAAGCTCGGTCAAGCGGCCACGCTTGGTGAGCTTGGAAAATATATGATTCAATCTTTCGGATAAAGATGCAAAAAGCGCCATAATCAATCCTTCAATTTATTTAACGCCGCGTCAACTTCGGCGGAATAATTCCTCTCCGCAATGTCCGTCAAATGAGCGATATCCGCCGCATATTCGGGGTGCAACTTCAAAAATCCGTCCGCCCACGCAAGCACGTCGCCCGTCATAAAAGACAGGGCGAGATCCCCTTCTTCCAAAAGCCGCGCATGCCCGAGCTTATCCTCGTAATCGGAAAGCTGGGACTTGCACAGCGCGAGACACTCCGAAACACTCTGGCGGGAAACGCCCTTCTGCTCCGCAATTTCGGACACGGTCAGATCGAGGTTGAAATACAAATCCGTAATTTCCCGCTGGGTGGGCGTGAGCAACTTCCCGTATAGATCCCACAGTCTCATAAACGCGATTTTATCCATGAAATCACCCCATCTTTGACCTGCAAATGAAATTATAATTCATAAAGGGCGGGCTTGTCAAGCATTTTTACTTGACAAAATTGCTTACCGATAAAATTATCAAAACGCCTTGACGAACGGCTCGGATAGTGATAAAATAAAATGCACGGAAGGATAACTTTCCCAAAGATAAGGACTGTTTATATGACTGCGACTATTAACGGGTGCATATATGATACGGGCAGGGCGACGATGGATAAGAAATTTACCTACGGCGCTCCGGGCGACCCTTACGGATACGAGGAAACGCTGTATATTACTTCCGATGGCAAATATTTTATCTACACCAACGGGGGGAAATACTCCCCGCACCCGCACGAGACCATTACTCCCATTGCGAGGGAGCAGGTGAAGGATTGGGTGCTATCGCATTGAAAAGAGACGCGGCTCTGCCGCGTTTTTTTGTGCAGAAGTGCGCGATGAGTAATCATCGCGCACTTCTGCACCGCTGCCGCTAAACGCATATAAATAAGTTCACAAAATTCTTGCGCAGCCCGTGCGCTGCGAATTTTCGTGATTTTGAGCGGCTCTGCCGCTCTTGCCGCCATCTTAAGGGCGC
>CANREQ010000074.1 GCA_947629695.1 uncultured Clostridia bacterium
ATATAAGGAGTTATTCAAAACAAAATGGATGATTTTAGCGCAGGATATGCTGTCGGTAGAGACAGCAACAACGGCGGCTCCAATGGTTGGGGCAATGACGGCTCGATTTTTTGGTGGGTCATCGTTTTTGCCCTTATCTTCGGTTGGGGCAGAGGCGGATTTGGCGGCTTTGGCGGCGGCGAAGGGGGTGCGCAAATGAGCGGAATCCTTACGAGGTCGGACTTGTGCCAAGACATGAGCTTTCAGGACGTGAAGAACGGGGTGCGCAACATTGAGGACAGCGTAAATCTCGGTTTTTCCAACCTCAATAGCACTATCTGTAATCAGCAGTACGACACCGCACGCATGATTAACGCGCTTGACACTACGGTTCTTCAAGGCTTTAATCAGACAAACATTACCAACTTGCAGGGCTTTAACGGCGTTCAGTCGCAACTCGCTTCGTGCTGCTGCGACATTGAACGAGGGCAGGAACGTATTGCATACGGCAATGCACAAAACACGGCGGCGATTATCAGCGCAGGTCAGGCAAACACGCAGCGCATTCTTGATTATCTCTGCACCGAAAAGATTTCCGCGCTTCAAGCGGAGAACGCACAGTTGCAGAACACAATCAGTCAGCAGGCGCAGTCGAGCTACATTATTTCCGCTCTCGCGCCCAAGACGCCTATTCCCGCTTATCCTGTATTCCCTACGACATCGTTTGCTTACCCTACGGGCGTTACGTTTGGCGTAAACCCGTATAGCAACGGTTGCGGGTGCAACAGCGGTTGCGGTTGCGGCTCCGCTCTTTAATCGGAGCGAAACAAAGAGATACACTATCTCGCCTATTATGAAATAGCAATGCAGGGCGGGGAAACTCGCCCTGTTTTTGCAAAGGAGAATTATCATGTATGAATTTATCCAATTAACAGCACTTACAGACTACGGCGCAGTCGCGCAGGGTGCTTTTGTGCCGCTCGGTGCTGTAACAAGACGTTACGCAAGCGGAACTTGTAATTGCCCTACGTTTGTAGCGGGGACTACGGGGAATAATACCGTCACCCTCAACGATTCGGGTTATTACAAAGTCACCTACACGGGCAATGCGATTGCAGGGGCGGCAACACTCGTCACGTTTAACTTGCTTTTTAACGGCGCAACCGTTTACACGGCAAGTGAAACGGCAACGGCAATCGGCGATACCGTAAATCTTAACTTCTCGTTCATTGTCCGCGTACTTCCTAACTGTGCAAGTGTTCAGAACGCACCAGCAACGATTCAGCTTCTTTCCACGGGTGCCGCGCTTACGGGCGGTACAGGCAACCTTATTATTGAGAAGATTCGGTAAGGAGGCAGACGATGAACAGCACTTTAAGACGTATGATTATGGAACGCCGCAGAGACCGTGGAGACTACACTCACGAAGATATGCGTCGTGGGTACGGACGGTATGACCGTGGCATGGGCGAATACGAAGTTCGCGGTCGTTACGAAAATGATTACGACTACGGTATGGACGGTCGCCGCATGAGACGGGATTATGACTACGAAGAAACGGACGGCAGGCGCGGCGTAAAAGGCACAGGGCGTTACGGTATTGGCGGTAGCCGTTATTACGGAAGAGACCGCGATATGCGCGACTATGAAATGGACGGTCGAGGGTACGATAGAGGCTACGATATGCGCTATGACCGTGGTGACTACGCGGGCAGTGATGAAATGCGTCTTTCCCGTGAGGACATGGAGCGGTGGAAGAAAATGCTCCGCAGTTCGGACGGTACGACTGGCGAACACTTTACGTTGTCGCAAATCAAACAGGCAGCGGAAAGTCTCGGCGTTCGCATGGAGAACTACACGGAAGCAGACCTTTGCATGACCGCAAACATGCTATATTCCGACCTTGGGGAAGCGTTCAAACCGTTTATCCCCCGCGAGAAGGAGCCTCACGTTTACGTCAAGGCGGCAAAACTTTGGCTCGATGACCCCGACGCAAGTGTTCACGGCAGCGAAAAACTCGCCGCGTACTTCATGTGCTTTGTGGACGACAAGTAATGGCAGATTTCCATTACTACAATGCCAACATAAACGAGGAAAGGATAAGTGACTGCGTCACGCGGGCAATAAGTTTAGGCTTGGGCTTGAAGTACACAGTAGTCGGAAATTTACTTGACCTCGCATCCGAACACACGGGCTACAATAGGATTTCCATAGATTCTTATGGCTACTTATTGACAGATGTGTTTTGCTTGCCTATTTTCTATCCAAAACGCGGGCAAACGGTTGAAGATATAATTGATGAATACCCTCATAATACGCTTATCATAAGGCTTGAAGGCCACCTCGTGACCGCCATTGATGCTTGTATATGGGACTTGTTTGACAGCAACGACAGAGAAGATATTACCTGCTATTGGATAGCAAAATAACTTACACGCGCATTGCATAGGGTTGGCATAGCGCAAAGGTAAGGGCAGAAGAAATTCTGTCCTTATTTTTTAGAAAAACTATTGACAAAAAGCGGCGGCTGTGATAGAATATACTTGTCGAGCGATTCATACATCTCCCGTTCGATATTATTACTTTCCAAGACCGCTCTCACATGATGAGGGCGGCATTTTTTATTACTGTACTACCCCCCCCCTCTGCCGCCGATAATTTTTCGGATTATTTTTCAAGGCTCGTTCTTCGAGGCGGCAACAATTTTTTACTAACTGAATTGTTGCATAATATGCAAAAGTTCAAAAGTTGGATGAAGATAATTCGGAATTTCCGAATTTGCAAAAGAGCGACATTTATTCATTACAAACAGCAATTTATTTGAGGCAAACGACTTAAAAAATTCAACTCAAAATTTACGGAAATAGCATTTTACAGAAAAAGATTGCAAGTACAAAATGAATTTTTTAAGAAATAATTGCAAAAATAAAGAAAAAAGGTCAAATTCCTACGAGATTTTTCAGATTTTTTCTCGCCAAAAAGTTGACGGTAAAATCACTCAACCCGTTGAGGGGCGCCGCCCTCGAACGGTTGTTCGGATTTATAAATATTGCATAAATACGCAAAATATTTATTTTTGCAGTCTGATTTTTGTGATTTTCTAACATTCTAAAATTGTAAATATTTTTCATTTTCTCACCGTATAGCCGCGCCCGCCGCCGTTGCTATTCGGGGCGAAAACGGGCGGCGCGTGTTTTGGCGCATTCTTTTGCCGTTTAGAGACGCGCGGGGCGTTTCCGCGTGTATTCTATCGGGGGAATAGCGCGCGGGCGTTTACGGGCTAAATGCGGGGCAATTTTGCGGGCGTTGTGTTTTGCGCCGCTTTTCCCGTTTACCTTTTCCCGCATTGCCCGCCGTGGGGCGAATAAAGCATAAAGAAAAGCGGCAAGCCGTTTCGCTTGCCGCCTCTTTGGGCTGCTTGTCCTGTATTCAATTCGCCTTGCCGCCTCTGTTTACTTTGGCGGGCTGTTTACGGTTTGCGCGGGGGCTTGCCGTAGAGGATATAAAAATAGATCTGTTTTTCGGTCGGGTTGTCTATCCCGTAGAAGAGTACTAACGCGGCGCGGGCTTCGTGTTTGTAACATTCAAACCATTCAGACGCGCTTATTCTTTCGCGCTGTTTGCTTGCTTGCTTTTCGTCTTTCATAGCTTGCCTCCGTTTAGTATTCTGACGTTTCCGCCTTGTCTGTTCTCACCCGCAGGAAACGCGGGAAACGGAGGGAAAAAGTGTTTGCGGCTTGCCCGTTTTCTCCTTGCTGAATCTCGAAGTATCTTGTTTCAACGATTTTCCCGACGATCTCGGCGGGGTTTTCGTACCATTCGCGCCGCGCCGCGTCTGAAAATCCCGTTCCGACGTCCGTTATAATTTCGCGCCCGTCATCGGTGACGGCTTGACATTTCAACGCGCCAATCATTCCCGCATACTTTCCGCGCCCTTCCTCTATATCAATTACGCGCAAATCCATCGTTTGACTTTGTTTGACTTTTAATAGTGAGCTTGTCCTCTTTTTCTCATACGGCGCGCCGCCGTTATTGATTATGAGACCTTCACCGCCAGCGGCCGTTATTCTGTCTAATTCGGCGGGGATATTTTCCCGCAATTCGTCAGCCGTTAAAAAGTATTTTAAAGCGGGTAATATAATCGCGTTTTTAGAGGCTTGCAAACTGTCTAATTCCCGCCGCCGCTCAAAGTATGGGCGGCTTTCGTCTACTATGTCGAAGACGGCATAAATCAAAGAGCTTTTCGCGCCGTATTGCCGTTGGATTAAACCGTTGAGCGCATTAAAATCCGCCGCCCGTCTATCCCGCAATAACGCGCCGTCTATTATTTCGCCATCGTAAACCCGCGCGGGGTCAAACGTTGACATGTCGAAAGAGACGTAAAGCCGCTTTCCGTTTCTGCTGTAAAATTCCCATGCTTGCCCATTGTGGAGGGCTATACACCTATTGCCGTCTAACTTTTCCGTCACATAGTATCCCGCCGCGCTTGCGGGGATTTTTTCGGGGTTGTATGCTTTTGCGAGCTGTACATCTGTTTTCATTGCTTTTTATCCTCCGTTTTATAGTTTTCGTTTTTATAGGTTGCGCCCTCAACGGGTATTCCGACGGCGGCGAAAATGCGCCGCGCCTCTTCTTTGTCCTCTTGCTTTTCAAGGCTTTTCACGATCTCACGCGCCGCGTAAGTGTTTGCGCGGGCTAAATGGTAGATAATCGCTTTTTGTACTCTGTTAGTCATACGTCAATCCCTCCGATTTTAATTTTTCCCATACCGCCGCCGTTTCCAATTCAGAATTTACATATTCAACCGCATCCGCAAAAACGCCGTCAATCGTATTTGCGCCCGCATCGCCATTTAGCAGGCGGCATCTCCAATAGTAACATATTGCGCCCGCGCATCCATTCGGGGCGGGGCGAAAATACGCGGATATATATTCAAGCCGTTTACATTCTTTACATTTCCCGCCGCATTTTTCAAGCGCGGCGCGGGCTTTTTCAAGCTGTTTTTTTGTCATTCCTTGCCTCCTATTATTGTAACAGTGAATCCCTCTTCTACCATGTTTTTGAGATGCTCATCAAGAAGGGAGGTTTTTTTAGTCATTCCCGGATGCGGAAAATAACCTAATTCGCGGTTGTCTACCCATACGGCGCGCCGCCGTTATTGATTATGAGACCTTCACCGCCCGCGCCCGTTATGCTTTCAAGGGCGGCGGGTATTCCTTATGGTATATAATCGCTTTTTGGACTCTATTCGTCATTCCTTCGCGCCTCCCTTTTTAATATAGTATGTGTTGAAGTGTTCGCCGCTCTTGCCGTACTCGAACACATACCCGCACCGCGTGAAGATATTTGCGACGCACGAGACGCCGCAACCGCCTTCAAAGTACGGAAGAACGCCGTACCCGCTCCCATACCCAAGAACATCGGCGCGGGGCTGTTTGCGCGTCTCCCTGCCCTTCAAGCGGTTATCTTCGGCGGCATAAAGAACTGCGAGGACGGCGGGCGAGGCGTTCATGGCTTCGCAAAGTGCCGCGCTTCCTTTATCATACCCGCACCCGCTCGCGCTTCCGTGCGTGCGTTCCCAATGGTCACCGTTATATATATCGGCTTCCGCTTTGGGGTTATATCCCCACACACGAGAGCGCACCCATTCCAACGAGGCGGAGACGGTGACGGCGGGGGCGGCGTTCTCTGCCGCTTCGATTTTGGCGAGAAGTCCCGCGCGGCGTTTCGCGCCCTCTTTCCGTGCGCGTTCGCTTGCAAGCTCAACCGCCTTTGCGCGGGTGATTTTGCCGCTTTGGTACTGTTCCCAACGTGCCGCCGTGGAGAACTCTTTCAAGCCTCTTTCGCGGTCGTTGCGTTCCCGCTCTGCCCATGTGGGGCGGAACCCGTTTCTAATATAGAAAATGTCGCTCCGCTCCGCTTCTGCGGCGTACTTCTCCGCCGCCTTCCTTAAATAAATAAACTTCATAAAATACACCTCCGCGCCGCTTTCCCGCCTTGTTGCGGGTCAAGTCTTATGCGCTGTATGCGGTCTTTCCCGCCGTCATAATGTGAACATACTTTACCACATATCTTTTGACTTGTCAAGGGAAATTTTTCCGCATTTTGGGCGGGAGAAAGGGCTATTTTTGCATATATTCAAGCCCCCGAAGGATACCCCCCTCCCGAAAAAGTTTTTAGGTGGCGGTGGCGGGAA
>CANREQ010000075.1 GCA_947629695.1 uncultured Clostridia bacterium
CCCTCAATATCACGAAAAATTTGCGCGTTCGCAATAACGCGCAAATTTTTGTGAACTTATTTATATGCGTTTAGCGGAAGCCATTGCCAAGGGGGTTGCTCCTCTCCCTCCCCAACCCCCTCGGAAACCTCAAAGGGGTGGAGCTCACCTTTTTTATGCAAATCAAAGTGCGGGCGTCTCCCGATGGCAGGGCGTATTTTTCGACGCTTTCAAGCTTTGCGCCCAAAATTTTTATGGCGTAGGCGGCCTCTTCTATCTCTTCGTCGCACTCCCCGCTCTTATAGGCGACAAATCTCCCGCCCGTTTTCAAAAAGGGAATGCAGTATTCGCACAAAGTATTAAGTCTTGCGACGGCGCGTGCGGTGGCGCAGTCGTATTTTTCCCTGTACAAGGGGTCCTTTCCCAGCTCTTCGGCGCGCGCATTTATTACTTTTACACCGCCAAGCGCAAAGTTATCAACACAGCTTTGTAAATAAACGCACTTCTTGCCCGTGCTCTCCACCAGATCGAACTTCAGATCATCCCTTATAAATTTTAAAGGAAGGGAAGGAAATCCCCCGCCGGATCCTATCTCTATAACATTCGCCCCTTCGAAAAACAATCCCTCTCCGAGAGCGCTGTCCAAAAAATGTTTCTCGAAAACGTCCTCTTTTTGCCTTATTGCTGTCAAATTTACGCGATTATTGTACTCTAAGAGATAATCGCAAAGCTTATCGAATTTTTCCCTCTTTTGTACGTAAACGAGATTTTTGTATTTCATCACATCCATAGCTATTTTATTTTACCATTTTTTCCTTCCCTTTACAACACTTTTTTTAATGGTTTAAAAGTGCATAAAGTTATCAACTTTGCACAATTTTTTGTTTATAACACCCTCATTTTACAAAAAATAACTTTTTTCCCGAAAAAACACATTTTCCAAGTTTTGAAATTATAAACTTTTGAACAATATATAAACAGCCCTATAAACACACTTTTCAACAATTTAAGCGCACAAAAACTTTGCTTATATCCATTAAATATCGGCTTATTTTGTTGCAACTTACCCTATTTTTTGTTATAATATCGTTGTGATTTTAAATTTGGGTCCGTCTATCGACAATTGAACGCTCCCCTAATTCTAATACTGATAAAATAAAACCTATTAAATAATAAAATTATTATTTATACAAAGGGCGGATGAGGGTATAAATGCGGAGTTGGAAAAAGGTGAAGCGGCCCGTCTTAATCTTAAAAAAATCAGCAAATAAAATGAATAAGGAAGGAAGAATATGAAGATAGTTTGCGAAGGTATAGATCTTTCCGATGCGGTTTTGAAGGTAGTCAAAGCTTGCGCGACGCGCACCACCGTTCCCATTATGGAGTGTATAAAGATTTCGGCCAAGAACGACGGCATAACCTTATTGGCTACGGACGGGGAAATTTCCATCCAGAAGAAGATAAAGGCCGAAGTTTACGAGGAAGGCGAGGTTTGCGTTCCCGGCAGATATTTTTCCGATTTCATCAAAAAGCTCGAAGGCGTGCAGATAACCTTATATTCCGAAGAGAAGAAGATGGATATAATCTACGCCGACAGCCAGACTTCCATGCAGGTGCTCTCCGCGGAGGATTTCCCCAAGATAGATACGGATATAAAGGAAAATTCCCTCGTTTTGGCCACGGAAGAGCTGAAAAAACTCATAAACGCGACTTCCTTTTGCTGTGCCGGCGATGATTCCCGCCCTATATTGAAGGGTTGCCATATAGAGGTAAAGGATAACGAAGTGTGCATGACCGCTCTCGACGGGTTCCGCCTCGCTACCGCCGTGGGAAAGGCAGTTTCAAGCACGGGAGATATGGATATTATCTGCCCCGCGAGGACGCTCAACGAGATAGAAAAGATGCTTCCCCCGGGCGAAGGCAACACCGAAATACGCATACAGAAGGGCAACCTTTTGGTGTGCGTGGAGGATACGACGGTCACTTCGCTTTTGTACAACGGCGAATTTATAAAGAAGGAAAATATAATACCCAAGAGCTTTATAACTACTTTGAATGTGGATAAAAAAGCTCTGCGCTCATCCATAGAGAGGGCGGCCATACTTGTCCGCAACGATAAAAACAGCCTTATTATTTTGGACATCACCCAGGACGGGATACAGATAACTTCCAATTCGGAGATAGGCAATCTGTGCGAGCCCGTAAAGGCGCAGGTAGAGGGTAAAGATTTAAAGATAGCGATGAACTCCAAGTTCCTGACGGACGCGGTAAACGCGCTTGAAGAGGACGAGATAGAGATTTCATTCAACAATCCCGTACAGCCCTTTATATGCAGAAATGCGCAGAATAAAGACGTACTTTATTTAATTTTACCCGTAAAGACGACCAATAACGCTTGACTTGCGCTTTAAAAAAAAGGTAAAATATATTCCGCGCCTCAAAAAGGGGAGCATGAAAAGAGAATAAAAACAAAAATCATATAATTTACGGAGAGATCATCATGAAGAGAACGTATCAGCCCAAGAAGAGACAGAGAAGCAAAGTGCACGGTTTCAGAAAGAGAATGGCTTCCACCGCAGGCAGGAAGGTATTGAAGAGAAGGAGAAACAAGGGCAGAAAGAAATTAAGCGCTTAAAGGACGGCGACGGCTTGAAATGCAATACGGGCGGCTCAAAAAAAACGGCGATTTTACAAAGCTGTTCAAAAAGGGAAGCAGGGTCTATTCCCCTTCCTTGACCTTTATATATTTGCCCGTAAGCGGGAGAGATAAAATCACGCGCATGGGCGTCGCCCTGTCAAAAAAGCACGGAAAAGCCGTAAAGAGGAACCGCTTGAAAAGGCAGATACGCGCGGCATTTTCAAACAATTTCGCCCTTCTTCCGGGAGTATACGATATTGTGATAATGCCCAAGGTCGCGGATGAGTATATCTATAAAGATATAGAAAGGGGCGTCGTTTCCTGCATAAAGAGAATGAAAAAATGATGGGGCTTTCGGATTTTTTTAAGGCCGCGAAAAAGCACGTATTCAAACCGTGGCTCAAGATAATATCCATGCGCATGATAGTTTTCTATCAAAAGCATTTATCCCGTCATACCTGCATGTATTATCCCACCTGTTCGGAGTATACTCTGCGCTGTATAAACAACTACGGATTTATCATAGGATTTTTCCTCGGCTGTTGGCGGATATTGAGGTGCAATCCCTTTACAAAGGGCGGATACGATCCCGCTCCGGAAAACTACTTTAAGGTCAGATGGGTCTATTGACCCGCAAAAGATTTTGTTAATGAACATTTTAACTGCACAAAACGCATTGGGATACAGCATAAGCACCATTCCCTCGATACCTTTGAACTGGATAGGCCAGCTTATAAGGATCCTCGTCGAAGGAATAGGTATAGTGGGCGTGGGAATAATAGTCTTTTCGCTCATTTTGAAGTGCATAGTGCTTCCCCTCGACATATTCTCGCGCATAAAGGGCAAGAAACAGGCGCTCATTATGGACAGAATGCGTCCGCAGATGGAAAAACTCCAGCAACAATACGCCAACGACAAGACGATGTACAATCAGAAAGTGGCGGAGTTGCAGAAAAAAAGCGGTTATTCCATCTTCGGAAGCTGTCTGGCGATGATCGCGTCGCTTGTCATATTCATCATAGTTTTACAGGCGTTTTCGGCATATTCCCAATACGCCAACCTCGAAAGTTATAACGATTTGGTAAACGCCTACAACGGCGTAGTCGTTTCCTACGTGATAGACGAAGACGACGCGGAAAATTACGGCTTCCTGTCGCCCGTGGACGAGGACGGAAACGCGGTGACGGGCGAAGAAAAACCCGCCGATTACGTCGTACGGTTCGATAGCTTCGTAAGGCATTACAACCATGTCAAGGATAAGACCCTTTCCGAGGACGAGGTATTTTCGGCTTTGGCCGCGGATTATAAGAAGGAAAGGGGAAATTACGAGAGCGCGTTTGACGTAGCCGCCGTAAACATGCGCGGAAGCGACGGCAACTTGACCGGGACGGCGTGCGCGATAAGGGTATCGCTTGTCAATTACTATCTGGAAGAGCCGGCGGCGCAGGCGGCGCGCGAGTATTATCTGGAGCACAATAATTCCTTCCTTTGGGTGCGCAACATCTGGTACACCGACGCGACGTTCAGAAAGGAGATTCCCTCTTTCGACGAGTTCAAAAGGACGGTCTCCAACGCGGGCATAAGCGACGACTACGCGCAATCCTACGAGAAGGTGACAAGCGCATTGGGCGACAGAAAGAGCGCTCCCAACGGCTATTTCGTACTCATAATTTTGTCCATAGGCCTGATGCTTTTACAGCAGTTTATATCCATGCGCGCGAACAAATCGGTAAACGATCTGTCCACGGTAGACGGCTCTGCCGCGCGGACAAATAAGATGATGCTGGTCATGATGCCAATAATTTACGGTATATTCGCGTTCATGTACAGCGCGTCGTTCTCGATATACATGATAACGAGCTCGGTGTTCAGTATGCTGACAATGCTGATAATAAACAAGCTTGTGGATATATGGTTCAAAAACAAGGAAGCAAAGGGGGAGCTGGACGAATACCTCAATAAAAAGTCCTCAAAGAAAAAGAAAGCGAAAAAGGTTAGATCCTGACGCAAAAAATAAGAGAAAGTGAGTAAAAAAGATGGAAGAGAAGGACGTTTTCAGCGGAAAAACGGTAGATGAAGCGATCGCCGAAGGTCTCAAGGCATTGAATATCGCCCGCGAAGAGGCGGAAATAGAGGTGCTTGAAGAGGGCAAAAAGAAAATTTTCGGCGCGGTAAAGGCGAAGGTCAAGGTGACCAAAAAACTTTCCGACGGCGCAAGGGCCGTGGATTTTATCGACGGGCTCATGTCCATACTCGGGTTGAGCGCGGTTGCGGAACTTGTAAACGACGGAGAAAAGATAGAGATAAACATAACCTCTACCGATTCCAACAAGGTCATAGGCCGCCACGGCGAGGTCCTCGACGCATTGCAGTGCCTTGCGGGCGCGGTCTCCAATATCGGCCGCGACGAGTATAAAAAGGTCGTCGTTGATTGCGAAAATTACCGCGAAAACAGGGAAAAGACGCTCATTGAGCTCGCCAACAAGCTCGCGGCGAAGGCGGTTGCCCGCGCAAGAAGGGTGACTTTGGAGCCCATGAATCCCTACGAGCGCAGGGTCATTCATTCGGCGCTGTCCGAAAGCGGGGAAGTAAAGACCATCTCGTGCGGCAAGGAGCCCGCGCGCTACGTCGTCATCATTCCCAACAACGAGAAGCCCTACGAGCCCCGCGCAGACAGGCGGGAGCGCGGCTTCAGGGGCGACCGCGGATTCAAGGGCGACAGGCGTGAACGCGGCCGCGGAGACAGAAGGGATCGCGGCGACAGGCGCGAAAGGCCCGCACAAACGGGCGGCGCGGCGCGTGCCAAAAAGGAAATCCACTTCGGCGAATTTTTGGGCAACAGCGGGGCCGGCAAGAAGGAAGAGGAATAACTTTTCCGCATTGCCTTTCAGCTTCGTGGAACAGAATAAGCGCGTCCGCGGCGGGCGCGCATAACCTTTTGCGTGCCCCGGGGTTATCAAAAAAAGTTAGTAAATACCGAATTTTCTTTAAAAGCGAGAATGCAGAAAATGCGTTCTCCCTTCGCGTTTATACCATAATTATGCGCAATTATGCAAATAATAGTTATTTTTGACAAATAATTTATTTTATATCATCAAAATTTCACAAAAAAACTTGACATACGGGTGAGAAATAATTCATAATAAAGGAGAGTGAAAAAATAAGAGGAAAATGCAAATGACGATCACGGAAGCGGTGGCAAACAGGCTGACACGGGTACTTAAGGCCAAGGGAATGAAAAAGAAGGCGCTGGGCGAGTTGCCCGGCGTGAAATCGCAGAGCGTGAGCAACATTTTCCGCTCCAAGAGCGTGTCGGGCATAAGCATGACCACGCTTTACAGGATATGCCGTGCGTTGGGCATGACCATGGCGGAGTTTTTGGATGATTCGGTGTTTAATGAGATTGAGTTGCCCGAGGAGTAGGGTAGTAAAAAAAGGGCGCGAGGTTTACCGTAGTTCCCATAGGGAATTTAGGTAAGTCGCCGCTCAAAGAGAATTAGGCGTGGCGTGAAGCCACGCCTTT
>CANREQ010000076.1 GCA_947629695.1 uncultured Clostridia bacterium
GTGGAGGCCGACAAAATGTTCGCGCTCTTGATGGGCGAGCAGCCCGAACTCCGCAGGCAATTCATAGAAGACAACGCAAAGCTCGTTGAAGAGCTCGATATTTAAGGGGAGGATTTACAAATGGCCAAGAAAGAGACGAGCCCGGAGCTCACCGAAGAATTTGTCAAAACCCTCGCTATGACCAAAATGCTCGAAGTCGAGGTCGATGAAGAGCTTAAAAAATCCTTTATAGCCTATGCGATGGCGGTAAACGTATCCCGCGCCATTCCCGATATAAGGGACGGTTTGAAGCCCGTGCACCGCAGAATACTCTATTCCATGCACGAGCTCGGATTATACAACGACAAGGCGTTTAGGAAGTGCGCGAGAATTGTCGGCGATTGCCTCGGCAAATATCACCCGCACGGCGACAGCTCGGTTTACGACGCATTGGTAAGGCTTGCGCAGGATTTCACCATTAACATGCCCCTTGTGGAAGGGCACGGCAACTTCGGCTCGGTGGACGGCGACCCCGCGGCCGCGATGAGGTACACCGAGGCGAGGCTCTCCAAAATAGCCGCCGAGATGCTCCGCGACCTCGACAAAGAGACGGTGGATTTCTACCCCACGTTCGACGATACGGGCATGCAGCCCACGGTGCTTCCCTGCCGCTTCCCCAATATGCTTGTAAACGGCTCCGACGGCATAGCGGTCGGCATGGCTACAAACATTCCGCCCCACAACCTCGGCGAGGTCATAGACGGCGTCTGCGCGATGATAGACAACCCCGATATAGACATTGACGAGCTCATGCAATACATTCCCGCACCCGATTTCCCGACGGGCGCGCTGATTATGGGCAGGAGCGGCATACGCAAGGCATACAAGACGGGTCGCGGCAACATAATAATCCGCTCCCGTTGCGAGATAGAAGATTATCAAAGCGGCAACCAGACCCGCCAGCGCATAATAGTCACGGAGATACCCTATCAGGTAAACAAGGCAAAGCTCATAGAGACTATGGCGGACCTCGTAAAGGACAAAAAGATAGAGGGCATTTCGGACATTCGCGAGGAGTCCGACCGCGACGGCATGCGCATAGTCATAGAGATAAAGAAGGATGCAAACGCGCAAGTCGTTTTGAATCTCTTATACAAGCACACGAATTTGCAGATTTCCGACGGGCTCATCATGCTCGCCCTTGTGGACGGCGCGCCCAAGATCTGCAACCTCAAGGATTTCATCTATTACTACCTCGAGCATCAGAAGGATGTAATCCGCCGCAGGACCAAGTACGATCTGGCAAAGACGGAGGAGCGCGCGCATATCCTCGAAGGTTTGGTGGTGGCACAGGCTTCGATAGAAGAGGTCGTTGAAGTCTGCCGCAGTGCCGTCGATAAATCGGACTGCGTACAGAAGCTTACCGCGCGCTTTGCCCTCGACGACAGACAGGCTACGGCTGTTGCGGAACTCCGCCTGTACAGATTATCCCACCTCGAAGTGGACAAGATTACCGAGGAACTGAATGAGCTTGAAAAGGCGATAGCCGATTACCGCGATATACTCGCCAACGAAAGCAGGGTTTACGGCATAATACGCGACGATCTGCAGGAGATCAAGCGCAAATATCCCTCGGAGAGAAAGACGGAAATTGCCGTTGATTACGGCGATATAGACGACGCCGACCTCATCCCCGAGGAGCAAGTGGTGATTTCCCTCACGCACGGCGGATACGTAAAGCGCCTTCCCGTGACGGAATACAGGGCCCAGCACCGCGGCGGCATGGGCGTGACGGGTCACAAGCCGAAGGAAGAGGACTTTGTGGAAAACATGTTCGTATGCTCCACACACGACGACATATTGCTCTTCTCCGATTTCGGCAAAGTGTACTCTGTAAAGGGCTATCACATACCCGAAGCGGCGCGCGCGGCGCGCGGCAGGGCGATAGTCAATATCGTCCAGATCGCGCAGGATGAGAAGATTTCCGCAATCATACCCCTCAACAAGGAAAAGCAGTTTATATGCTTCGCCACCCAAAAGGGCATGATCAAAAAGACGGATATAGAGCAGTTTGCCAACATTCACCGCAACGGTAAAATAGCCATAAGGCTCAACGAGGGAGACAGTTTGATTTCCGTCCAATATTGCGGCGAGGGCGACGAGGTCATGGTCGCGAGCCGCGGCGGCAAGTGCATAACCTTCAAACAGGAAGCCGTCCGCGCAATGGGCAGGGATACGGCCGGCGTTAGGGCTATGAAGCTCGTCGGCGAGGATTGCCTTGTGGATATGCTTGTCGTGGATAAGAACAAAGACGTGCTCACCGTAAGTTCCAACGGCTACGGCAAGCGTACGGATATATCCAACTATCACGCCCAGGGAAGAGCGGGCATGGGCCTCAAAGCGGGCACGTTCAACGATATTACGGGCCACCTTGTATCGCTCAAACAGGTCACCGACGATGACGACGCTATGATAATTTCCGACGGCGGCACAATAATAAGAATGCACTGTGCGGATATTTCCCGCTTCGGAAGGGCTTCGAGGGGCGTAAGGCTGATGAAGCTCAAAGACGGGCAAGTGGCGACCGTCGCTTTGACGGAACGCGACGACGATGCGGAAGCGCAGGCCCCCGAAGAGAGCGCGGCGGACGTTCCCGCAGAGGAGAGCGGGGACGAAGAGGAGTAAGAAATTCATTATCCCTTTCCGCTTGAAATAAAGCGGGGAATTAACTTCTTCTTAAAAGCAAAGAAAAATCAATGATAAAGTTACAGGGCGCGGCCGTTTTCGGCCGCGCCCTGCGCGTTTATGTTGGTGAAATCATATCGCCCGGAGATACTTCGGAAGCGCTTTAAGCAGCTTTCTTTTCGGCTTCCGCCCTCTTCTTGCCCGTAGACGACGGCATGATAATTTGCATTATCTTTATAAGCGATTGGGAAAGCGGGAACGCCGCCTCTATGACAACCGCGATTATCAGGAAGTGTATGACGTTCCAGGGGAGTTGGCTGAATCCCACTTCGTTTGTCGTCGTGTACAGCAGATCCGCCGTAAACGGCACGCAGTATGCCGTCAGACTTATAGCTACCATGCTCAAGAACAGCACGAGCCTGTATGCGTTGAACGGCTGGCAAACTCTGTACAACATGACGAGGCCGGAGAAAGTCATTGCGATCATGCACATAGGCACATATAAATCGTTGAACTCCTCATTGAATACGTGCGTTATAAACATGGACATAACGCATATTATCATCAGCACAGCGCCGGAAATACTTCGGCTCATAACGTGTGTTATAAACTTACCTTCCACCCTCGAGTTGTTGGGCTGGAGGGAGAGGAAGAAGGAAGGCACGCCTATTACGCACACTTCCAGAAGCAACATATTGCTCGGCATGAACAGATATGCGTTGCCCATTATTATGCAGAGCGTCGCCAAAATGGCGGTAAACAGCGTTTTCATCAGATACAGCGAGGAGCTGTTTTTGATATTGTTGATGACGCGTCTGCCCTCCGCCACGACTTTGGGCATGGAATTGAAGTTGTTGTCCATCAGCACGAGGTGGCTTACATTTCTCGCCGCCTCGCTGCCCGAAGCCACGGATATTGCGCAGTCCGCTTCCTTCAGCGCGAGTATGTCGTTTACGCCGTCGCCAGTCATCGCCACGGTGTTGCCCGCGCCTTTCAGGGAGCGCACCAAAATGGCCTTCTGCTCCGGCGTGACCCTGCCGAACACGGTGTATTTGTTGGCTACGTTTTCCACTTCGCTGTCGTTAAGTCCTTCCAGCGAGATGAATTTATCCGCGTTTGAAATGCCCGCGCGCTTGGCTACTTCGGAAACGGTCACGGGGTTATCGCCAGAAATGACCTTGACTTCCACGTCGTTTTCCTTGAACCATTTGATAGTCTTTATCGCGTCCTCGCGGATATTGTCCGCAAGTGAAATTATCGCGACGGGCTTTAAAATAGCGGGCAGTTTGTCGCCTACGATGGGGGTGGAGGAGTGCGCCAGCACGAGGACCCTCAAGCCCATCTGTGCGTACTGCTTGACTATCCTGTCAACCTTTGTGGGCATGGGTTTCAAGACAAATTCCGGCGCGCCCATTACAAACGTGCCTACGTCCTCAAAGGATACGGCGGAAAGCTTCCTCTTGGAGGAGAAGGGCATTTTGGCTGTCGGCGAAAGTATTTCGTTGTGCCCGAAGTGGTTTGTAAGCGCAATGGAAGTCTGGTTGTTGTCGTCGAGTGAGGCGAGCATGCTTCCCATAATGTCGTTCAGCGTATATTCCCCGACGGTGTTTAAAATGACCGTGTCGCTCACCTGCATGCGCCCGTCGGTTATCGTGCCCGTCTTGTCGAGGCACAGCACGTTGACCCTGGCAAGCATTTCCAGCGAATACAAATCGCGCACCAAAGTGTTGTTCTTCGCAAGCCTTATAACGCCTATCGCGAGGGCCATGGAAGTCAGAAGCAACATGCCGGAGGGTATCATTCCGATGACGACCGTACATGTGCGCTGTATCGCAAAGTTTATGCGTCCGTCGAATATGAATGCCGCGACCTCGTCGGAAGCCTTATAATTGGCGTTGGTCACCATAAAGATGCCTATCGCGATGGGAATTATTGCAATTCCGACGGTTTTTATTATCATCTTCGTGGAATTCATAAGCTCGGAATTGGGGCGCTTGTATTTTTTCGCCTTGGCCGTCAGCTTTTCAAGGTAAGTTTCCTTGCCCACCTTGTCAACGCGGCACTTGCAACTTCCGCTCGCGATAAAGCTTCCGGCATACAGCACGTCGCCCGCCTGTTTCTTTATCGCCACCGATTCGCCCGTCAGAAGGCTTTCGTTTACTTCCACGCTTCCCTCGGCTATTATGCAGTCGGCGGGCACCTGGTTGCTCAGCTCCAAAATGAGCACGTCGTCCATCACCAATTCGCTTGAGGGTATCTCGGTTATTTCACCGTCCCGCACGACTTTGGATGTCGCCGTGACGAGCAGTGAAAGCTTGTCTATCGCGAGTTTGGAGCGTATTTCCTGTATGACGCCTATCACGATATTGGCGGTCGTTATTATTATCACGAGGTAGTTTGTTATGCCGGGCGTTCCCGCAAGCAACAGCGCGATAAACGCAAACAGGCACAGCAAGTTGAAGAAGGTGCAGATATTCCCTACGAAAATGCTCGCGTAAGACTTGGAGTATTTTTTGTTCGTGTCGTTGAAAAGATATTGCTTAAAGCGCGTCTGTACCTGCCCGACGCTCAGACCCGTCTTTAAATCGGGCGCAAATCTGTCAACCTTGGCGTTGACGTTCAGGCGGGGGTGGCGCTTAAAATACTTTATTATCTTTTCCTTGTCGAATTGCCCGTCGGCAACTATGTCTTTAGCCTTTGTACCGTCCGGGTCGGCTTCATCCGGAGTTGCCGTGGCGGCCGCCTCACGGGAAGCGTCAGTGGATGACGCGCCTTTAACGGAAGGGGACGCGCCATTGTCGGCCGCCGTGATTTTTTCGGACGTCTCGTCGGCATTATCCTGCGGCTTTTTGCCGCCGAAGTAAATCTTGCTCATCTGTCTCCTTTGGAAAACTTATGTCGGGGCGCACCGCCCCAACGTTATTATACTACATCATTATGATTATATCACGGCGCGCCGTTTTTTTCAACAGTTAAAGCCCAATTTATTTGCAATTGGGAAATATTTGCATTATAATTAGGTCATCATTCAAAGGATACGGTGTAAAGCATGATAGATATTAACCTTATCAGAACCAATCCGGAATTGGTCAAAGCAAATATCAAAAAGAAATTTCAGGATAAAAAGCTTCCCCTTGTGGATGAAGTGATCGAGCTCGACGCAAAGAAACGCGCCCTTCAGCGCGAGGGCGACGAGCGCCGCGCCAAGCGCAACGAGTACGCAAAAAGCATCGGATCCCTCATGCGCGAGGGCAAAAAGGATGAAGCCGAAAAGATAAAGGAGCTTTCAAAGCAGAATAACGACGCGGTCGCCGCCATAGAAAAGGAGACTGCGGAGATAGAAGAAAAACTCAAAAAGGACATGATGTCCATTCCCAACATAATCGCCGACGACGTTCCCATCGGCAAGGACGACAGCCAGAACG
>CANREQ010000077.1 GCA_947629695.1 uncultured Clostridia bacterium
AGTAAAATAACAAGTAAATCTACCATAATTACCATAACTGCTACTCCGAATATTTCTTCAATACTCATGTTCCAGACTCTGTTCATATAGCTTTCCTGCCGCTATATTGATATAATCTTGCTAATATCAGATATGTGATTTTTAGTACATTATAATATCAGATTTGTTATTTGTCAACATTAAATATCAAAAATGTGATATTTTTTTATCGGAGAGTAGCAAAATGACATTTTCTGATAGATTAAAAGAGCTTAGGACTTATTCGAATTTAACGCAAAAAGAGCTTGCGAGCCGCTGTGGAGTAGCTCAATCTTGTATCGCCATGTTGGAAAAAGGGCGCTCCGAAGCAAATGTGGCAACATTGTTAGCTCTATCGCGAGTTTTTAATGTATCGACCGATTATCTTCTCGGGCTCGAGGACGAACTCGGCGGGCGTGTAAGCTCTTCGAGCTCGCCCATGGCGGCGGGCGTTACTTATTCGGATAAAGAAATGGATCTGATTGAGGCTTTCCGAAAGCTCATGCCGGAAACGCAAGATTTTATTCTAAGGACTGCTCAATCTCTAAATGAGCGTGACAAAAAGGGCGCAAAATAAAAAATCGGCATTATAATATCCCCACTATTACGCAGGGGGATAAATAATGTGCTTAGTAAGGAACAAACCGAAATGTTGGAACAGGCAATTTTTTTGCTGTTCCGCTTGCGCGATGAACAATCGCAAGAAAATTGGGAGAGAAATTTAGAGCGAGAATTTTCCCGCTCTATACAATTAAAAACAAAACAATTTAACGGTGGCGCGCCGATGAGCGCACCTTCTCAAGATAACGAAATAGGCATTTTGATTTTTACCGATAAGGAGATTTTAAAAATGCCAAGATATTTTAGAAAAATCTTCAGAACGCATGGCTGTAAAGCTCACGTTCGGAAGAGAGCTAAAGGACGGTATAAATGCTCATATGAAATAAGATATTCTAAAAAGCCATACAATAAGCGCCCAATTTCGGCAAGCGCCACTACTCTTGAAGAAGCTAAGGCTAAGTTCATTGAGAAACTTAATAGTTATGTTCCTCAAGACGACTATATCCCTGCCGTTCCTCAAAAATTTAACGAGTTTTCGCTATATTGGTTTGAGAATTTTCATAAAAAAAAGGTATCAGAGAAAACATACAAAAAGGATTTATCTACGTATATGCGTGATATTCAAAAATTTTTCGGAAATGTTCGTCTAACTGATATTTTACCCGTGAAAATTCAAAATTTTCTCGAAATATACGATGACCGTGAACGGACGAAAGAATCGTTACACAGTTTGTTAAATCAAATTTTTTCATGCGCAGTAAAACACGGCATATTGAAGCTAAATCCGCTTGATTTATGTTTTTACTTAAAACATGAGAGAGAACACGGTTCTGCATTGTCCAAACTTGAGGAAAGAAAACTTTTAAATGCTTACGCTAATACGCCCTTCGCTCTGGGGTTCGCGATTGCGCTTTACACGGGATTGCGCCCGAACGAATATCAAAAAGTGAAGATTGACGGAAAATTTCTTGTTGCACAAAACAGCAAACGCAAAAACGGCAAGGTTGAGTATAAAAAGATTCCCATAAATCCAATGTTGCGCCCGTATTTTTTTGGTGTGGAAGAGCTTAATTTGTTTTGCCCTGCTACATACACAAAACGGCTTAAAAACGTTTTGCCAAATCATTCTTTATATGATTTGCGAACAACATTTCAAACGCGTTGTACTGAGTGCGGCATTGCCGAGGTAGCTATCGGTTTGTTTATGGGCAACGGTATTGGCGGCGAGCTTAAAAAAGCATATACGGATGTTTCGGATGAATGGCTCATTAAAGAAGCAGAAAAATTTCGCTACTAAGCGATTACCCCAATAATACCCCAAAATTTGGGATAAAACTTGGGGTAAAATCCGCGCTTTAATCACAAATAGCAAAGCGAAAACCGCCTGCTTTTATGCAATTTCATATATTTTGCTCGGTTTTGGAGATAATTTTTAGGTTCGAATCCACCACCTCCCACCAACACATAGGGCACCCTTTGGGGTGCCCTATGTGTTGGTTAAAGTCGGCGGTAAACAGAAGCCCGACTTTTTTCGGTGGTTCGCGCGAGGAGCCGAAAGTAAGCAGCTTAATTTATGCGTTAACGCCCTTATTCGGCGACGAAGCTTTGCCGAGGGCTCCCATTTATGGGAAACGGCAAAACACACCACCTCCCACCAGAAAACGGGCAAAAATCGTGTGATTTTGCCCGTTTTTGTTTCATTTTTGCCACTTTTTGAGGGTACAAAAATTTGTACCCAAAAAATACCCATAAAAATTTAAGCCTGTTTTTTGATTGAATAACGTAAAAAAGCCCCGCAAAAAGCGGGGCTTTAATCTTACTCTTCTGTTGTTTTCTCAGGCTTCGGCGGGCTTTTGGCTTGCAAGGCCACAAAAAAGAAAAAAACCGTTGACTAACGGCAGGGAATAGCATATAATAAATACGACAAGGGCGATAACCGATGTTAGTTACAGTGGCGGTTAGCCCGAATAGTTCAAGTTAAATAACTGTCCTAACTCGGAACCAGGGCAGTTATTTTTTTATGCGGATAGTTACGGTATTATTCGCCTTTTTTGCTTGACATACGATAAACTATTTCGTATAATTAACCCGTAGAAAAGGTCCTGTTGTTCGCCCAAAAGGCTTGAACTGTGCGAAAAACGATTTATCGGTGCGAAACCTTTTCTATTTTTTTGCCCCTTTCTTACGGGGCTTTTTCTTTATTAAGACAAGTCTATGAACAAAACTGCAATGCGCTCTTGTTTCCTACTTGCCATATAATTTTCTCCTTTTTTGCTTGGCATTTATGATTTTCCGTATTAAAATCAAAGCATAATCAGGTATGGGTATAGCTCATGCACCGACCGCAGAATTGCGGTAGCACCCCGAGTGGTCTAATCTCGGGGACTTTTTGTTTTTAAAACCGGAATTTTTACGGTTTTATTTCGATTGTCCAATATGATTGAAAACCTTGACGCGGCGAAGCGAAATAGCCGTAGGGCGATTATTTTTTTCCGAAAAGCGCAAAATAGTTTGCGGAGGGAAATTATGATCGAACACGACACCATTGAACTTTTGCGGGAATGCGACGCGGGTATCCAGATGGGGATCGAGGCCATTGACGAGGTGAAAGAATACGCCTCTTCGCCCGATTTAAAGAGGAGTTTAGACGAATATTTGGGGGAATACGCTTCCCTGCAGGGCGAAATGCAGAGCCTTTTGAACGACTACAACGACGAGGGAAAAGACCCCAACCCGCTCGCCGAGGGAATGAGTTGGCTTAAAACAAAGACGACGCTTGCGATGAAGAAATCCGACTCCGCAATCGCCGATCTGATGACGGACGGGTGCAACATGGGGATTAAATCGCTGAATAAATACCTCAACCAATACAAGGCGGCGGACGGCAAGGCCAAGGATCTGGCAAAGCGGCTCATATCTTTGAGCGAGCGGCAGATCGAGGGTCTGAAAAAATATCTGTAAACGCAATTATTTATATCGCTGTTTTAACGGATTTTTTCAATAGACCCCATAATATGCGGCAACGAACGCAAATTTAAAATAAAAAAACCGAAAATTTCAAATGCGCGCTCACGCTTGATTTTTATATCTTTATATGATAAAATACTCTTCGGAGATTCATATGAAGATTTTGATAATTTACGCGGCCGTGATCGGCGCGATGAGCGTGATTGCGTTTTTTACCTACCTCGCAGACAAGATAAAGGCGATAAAAGGCGCATGGCGGATAAGGGAATCCGTCCTGTTGGGAATGGGGATCTTGGGCGGCGCGCCCGGTGCGCTTATCGCGATGAACGTTTGCCGGCACAAGACGAGGCACGTTTATTTTTGGATAATAAATATAGCCGCTTTGCTCGTCCAGATCGGCGGGGCGGTTGCAATATTTGTCTTTTTGGTTTGAATTTATAAAAAAATTTACGGGCCTGCGGCTTTTTGCAAAAGCCGCAGGCCCTTTATTTACTGTGAATTTCCCGCTTACGTAATCTAACCCTGCTTTACATTGTTTATTTATCCCTCCTGAAATCAGGCCGAGCTTTTCGATTTTATCAGTCGCCCGGTCTGCTTCTCACGCGGCGGACGGCGTCCGCCCAGCCGGATAAGAGATATAAGCGCTTCCGCTCCTCCATTTGCGGCAAAAAGCTTGCACCCTTGCGGCGGGTTGAGCGGAGTTCCTCTTCGCTATTCCAAAATCCGCACGCGAGCCCCGCAAGATACGCCGCACCGAGCGCGGTCGTTTCCACAACCGGCGGCCGCTCCACGGGAATATCGAGAATGTCCGATTGAAACTGCATCAAAAAGCCGTTCGCGCTCGCCCCGCCGTCCACGCACAAGTGGCTCAACGTTGCGCCCGCGTCTTTGGCCATTGCGTTTACCAAATCGCTGACCTGATACGCTATGCTCTCCAGCGAGGCGCGGATTATATGCTCCGCCGTGACCCCGCGCGTGAGTCCCAAAACAGCGCCGCGCGCGTCGGCGTCCCAATAGGGCGCGCCCAAACCCGTGAACGCGGGTACGACGTACACCCCGTTGCTATCCGCAACTTTAAGCGCCGCCTGTTCGCTCTGCTCCGAGCTTGAAATAAGGCGCAGGCCGTCGCGCAGCCACTGCACGAGCGCGCCGCCTATAAACACCGAGCCCTCGAGCGCGTAGTCCGGCCTATCGGTCAAGCCCGCCGCGAGCGTCGTAACCAATCCGTTGGAGCTGTGCACCGCCTTTTTGCCCGTATTCATCAGCAAAAAACAACCCGTACCGTAAGTGCACTTTGCGTCGCCCGCTTTAAGGCACAGCTGTCCGTAAAGCGCGGCCTGTTGGTCGCCTACCATTCCGCAAATGGGGATCTCCGCGCCCAACACGCTCCTGTCCGTATAGCCGTAAAGGCGGCCGGAGGGCAACACGTCGGGGAGCATTGCGCGGGGAATATCGAAAAGGCGCAACAGCTCTTCATCCCATTTGAGCCCGTGAATATCGAACAGCATCGTGCGGGCCGCGTTGGTGTAGTCGGTGGCGAAAATTTTTCCGCCCGAAAGCTTCCACGCGATGAACGTATCGACCGTGCCGAAGCACAGCTCTCCCCTCTCCGCGCGCGCCCTCGCGCCCTCCACGTTGTCGAGTATCCACTGCAATTTCGTTGCCGAAAAGTAAGCGTCCGGCACGAGGCCCGTCTTGTTGTAAATGCGCTCCGCAAACCCCTGTTTTTTGAGTTTTTCGCACTCCTTTGCGGTGCGGCGGCACTGCCAGACTATCGCGTTGTACACGGGCGCGCCAGTCGCCCTGTCCCATACCAACGTCGTCTCCCGCTGGTTCGTGAGGCCGATTGCCTCTATCTGCGCGTATTTTATACCGGCGCGCGCGACAGCCTCCGCAACTGTGGACATCACGCTTCCCAAAAGATCGGTCGGGTCGTGCTCCACCCAGCCTGGGCGGGGATAAATCTGCCTGAACTCCTGCTGTGCTTTGGCCGCTATCTGCCCGCGGTTGTCGAAAATTATCGCGCGCGAGCTGGTCGTGCCCTGGTCTATCGCCAAAATATATTTTTCCAAAGTTTCACCCCTTGTGTTTGTTGTTATATTTCGCGCCGCTTTTTCTGCGGCGGTTGAGAGCAAAGCCTGCCGCTGTCATTTGATGAGGCGGGTGCGAAGCGCGTTCAGCACGGCGAGGAGCATTACACCTACGTCCGCGAAGATCGCGATTATCATAGGGAAGCCCGAAATAGCTATATCCAGCGCCATTATGCCGAATTTGACTATTAGCGAGCCGATGATATTCTGGAATACTATCGCGCGCGTGCCCTTTGCGATTTTCCTCGCTTTGGGTAGGTTGGAAAGGTTGTCGGATACGAGAACCATGTCGCTCGCCTCTATCGCCGCGTCGCTTCCCACCTTGCCCATGGATACGGCGCAGTTCGCAACAGTCATCACGGG
>CANREQ010000078.1 GCA_947629695.1 uncultured Clostridia bacterium
GTGTTGTCATTCCGAGCGATTGAGAGCGCAACGCGCTCGATTGAGTGGAGGAATCCCCCACGTGGTCTTGGGGAGTAATGTTGAAACGGCATTATCACTCAGGACAGGGGGACCCATTCGACTGCGCGCTAACGCGCTCCGCTCAGGGTGACGGCGCAGCGTGCACCCTTGGCTTCTTCCCCCTGGGGGGACGAGCGCGGTGGTAGGGAGCAATGTTGAAACGGCGTTACCGCAAATGACAGGGGGACCCGTTCGGCGCGCTTCGCTTGCTCAGGGTGACGGCGGGCAGGGTGACGGCCCTTTGGCTCCCCTTGGTGCCAACTGCACCAAGGGGAGCTGTCGCCGCAGGCGACTGAGGGGATTAAAATGTAATCCGATATTTAATGTGTTGTCATTCCGAGCGATTGAGAGCGCAACGCGCTCGATTGAGTGGAGGAATCCCCCACGTGGTGGTAGGGAGTAATGTTGAAACGGCGTTACCGCAAATGACAGGGGGACCCATTCGGCGCGCTTCGCTTGCTCAGGGTGACGGCGCGGGCTTGGCTCCCCTTGGTGCCAACTGCACCAAGGGGAGCTGTCGCCGCAGGCAACTGAGGGGATTATTTCAGATAATCTATAAAGCAAAAAACCGTCTGAACTATTGTTTCAAACGATTGACAAATAATTTAAAAAGTATTATAATTGATTATAAGCAACAAGGGTTTCCCGAAGGCGGTTAATCCTTCTCACACGGCGTAAGGGCAACGCCGTGTTCGGTCACCGTTCGCACGGGACGGAGGTGCTCACTCATCTCATTCGGCACGCACAGCATACTATGCTGTGCTATGATTTTGCCTCATTCGTCCGTAAAGGGGGTGAAATTTTATGAGGATTGAGCTTATTGTCTTTTTGTTGAGCTTGCTCGACGAGGGGTACATAACGGCCGTCCGCGTTACAAAAGACAGGATCTTTTTAACCATAAAAAAATAACCGCCCATGATTAGCGTCGTGACGGTTATTTTTTTAACTACTACACGGGGCTGACCGTTTAGGGAGTCGCCCTTGTTGTGGTTTTATTTTACGATATATTTTACGTTTTGTCAAGTGCTTAGCGCACAAAAAAATAACCGCCGGTTGTTGACTGACAAGGCGATTATTTTTTAATTGCATTCAGAGGTCAACCGCTTTGGGTTCCTCTTTGTGATTTTATTTTATTATATTCTAAATCGTTTGTCAAGTGTTTGGCGTACAAAAAATCAAGTGGCGGAGCTGGGTGGATTTCCTTATATAATCCATAAAAAAGTTTTTTCGGACGAGGGGTAATGCTTTAAGCATTACGCTTGACGGATTGCCTCGCATTGTGATATAATAAATCCGTATTTTGAAAAATGCGTCCGCGCGGCACTCTTTTCCGCCGTTCGGCCGCAAAATCAAAGGGGTTATTATGCTTACAAGTATTTGCGGTATAAATTGGGGCGACGAGGGCAAAGGCAGAATGGTCGATTTGCTCTCGCGCGAGTACGACGTGGTTTGCCGCTATCAGGGCGGAAACAACGCGGGCCATACGGTCATAAACGACAAGGGCAAGTTCATTTTGAATCTGCTCCCCTCCGGCATTTTGCGGGAAGAGATCGTAAACGTCCTCGGGTGCGGAATGGTCATCGATATAAAGCACCTCTGCGGCGAGATTGAGCGGTTGCGCTCGGCGGGTATCAAAATAAGCCCCGAAAACCTCAAAATAAGCGATAAAGCGATAATAACCATGCCCTACAACGTGTTGCAGGACATAATGGAAGAGGACAGGCTGACCAAAGCCACGGGCAAGCCGTACGGCTCCACGCGCCGCGGAATTGCGCCCATTTACGCCGATAAGTACATGAAAAAGGCTTTCCGCATGGGGGAACTTCTGAACACCGACCTGCTTTATAAGCGGTTGCCCGACATCGTGGAGTGGAAGAACATGACTATCCGCGCCTATGGGTTCGAGCCCGTGAAAGTGCAGGAGATGATAGATTACTTCGAAACTTACGGCAAGCCCCTGCGCGATTATATATGCGACACGGGCGTGTTCCTGAACGCGGCGCACTCGGCGGGCAAAAAGATAATGTTCGAGGCCCAGCTCGGCGCGCTTCGCGACATAGATTACGGCATTGTGCCCTACACTTCGTCCTCGTCCACGATTGCGGCGTATGCGCCCATAGGCGCGGGCGTGCCCAACCTCAAATTGGATAAATCGATTGGCATTATGAAGGCGTATTCCAGCTGTGTGGGCGCGGGCCCTTTCACCTGCGAGTACTTCGGCGGAAAGGCGGAAAGACTACGCGAGCTGGGGGGAGAGTACGGCGCGGCGACGGGCAGACCGAGAAGGGTCGGGCCTTTCGACGCGGTGGCTTCCCGCTACGGCATAAGGTGCCAGGGCGCGGATGAGATCGCGCTTACGAAGCTCGATATTTTGGACGATTACGAAGAGATCGAAATCTGCACCCGCTACGAGCTCAACGGGAAGATAATTGACGAATTTCCCTTTACCGACGTGCTGGACGAGTGCAAGCCCGTGTTTGAAAAGGTCAAGGGCTGGCACTGCGACATCACGGGTTGCAGAAAGGCGGAGGACCTTCCCAAAGAGGCGATGGATTATATCCGT
Source organism: uncultured Clostridia bacterium (assembly GCA_947629695.1). Classification (GTDB taxonomy): domain Bacteria; phylum Bacillota; class Clostridia; order Christensenellales; family Borkfalkiaceae; genus Coproplasma. The sequence goes on from CANREQ010000078.1 coordinate 2,624, forward strand.
CTCTTGGAAAAACTTTGCGATTGCAAGATAAAGTATGTGTCCGTCGGCGCGGAAAGGGACAGCTGTATAACGCTTGACTAAGGGTGGATTTTACGCGCGCCTTTGTCGCTCTTTGTTTGGCTGAAAATGCGGTTGGTGCGGCAATATGGCCCGACGAACGGGAATTTTTATTTGATTTATGCTTAGAAAATTTTACAAGATGCACGGCATCGGAAACGACTATATTTATTTCGACTGCATGAGCGAGCCCCTCGAAAACGCCGGGGAGCTTGCGGTGCGGCTTTCGGACAGGCACTTTTCCATAGGCGGGGACGGCGTAATACTTTTGTTGCCCTCCGACGTCGCGGATTGCCGCATGCGCATGTTCAACGCGGACGGCTCCGAAGGCAAGATGTGCGGGAACGGCGTGAGGTGCGTGGGCAAGCTAGCGCACGACCTCGGCTACGTCAAAGGGGATACATGCTCGGTGGAAACGCTTTCGGGCATAAAGACTTTGCAGCTCAACTTCAACTCCTACGGGCTCGTCGGCTCGGCGCGGGTGGATATGGGCGCGCCCATTTTCGCGGGCGATAAGATCCCCTCGACTCTGAAGGGCGAAAAAATCGTGGCGCAACCCGCTGTCATCGGCGGAAAGGAATACAAAATAACCCTCGTGTCAATGGGAAATCCGCACTGCGTCGTCTTTGAGATGCCCGATTGGCAGGAGTTTGCGTCCGTGGGGCGGCAGTTTGAAACTTCCCCCCTCTTCCCCGAAAGGGTCAATGCGGAGTTCGTGCGCCCCATGGGCAGGAACGAGCTTAAAATGCGCGTCTGGGAGCGCGGCACGGGCGAGACGCTCGCCTGCGGTACGGGCGCGTGCGCGGCGGCCGTCGCGGCGGTTCTGAACGGATATGCGGATATGAATAAGCCCATAACCATGCACCTGCGCGGCGGAGATCTGTATATAACTTACACGGGCGAAACCGTGTTCATGGAAGGCGGTGCGACGCTGGCGTTTACGGGCGAAGTGGAAATTTAAGGCGGAAAGGACGAAAAAGAAGAGGGAGTAATTTAACTTATGACAAAGTATATTTTCGTAACGGGCGGCGTTGTATCGGGGCTCGGCAAGGGAATAACGGCGGCTTCTTTGGGGCGGCTTTTGAAGTGCAGGGGGTATAAGGTGGCTTCGCAGAAGCTCGACCCCTACATAAATATAGACCCGGGCACGATGAGCCCTTACCAGCATGGCGAAGTTTTCGTAACCGACGACGGCGCGGAAACCGACCTCGATTTGGGGCACTACGAGCGGTTTATCGACGAAAATCTGAATAAATATTCCAACCTCACGACGGGCAAGGTGTATTGGAACGTGCTCAACAAGGAGCGCGAGGGCGCTTACCTCGGCAAGACCGTCCAGATAATACCCCACATCACCGACGAGATAAAGACGTTTATATATTCCGTCGGCAAGGAGACGGGCGCGGACGTGGTCATAACCGAAATTGGCGGCACGATAGGCGATATAGAGAGCCAGCCGTTCATCGAGGCTATAAGACAGGTCGCGAGAGAGGTGGGGAGAGATAACTCCTGCTTTATCCACGTGACGCTGGTGCCCTACATTTCGGGCTCGGAGGAGTTCAAATCCAAACCTACCCAGCACTCCGTAAAGGAATTGCAGGGAATGGGCATAAATCCCGACATAATCATGGCGAGGGTGGACGCGCCCATGCCCGCCGAAGTGCGCGAAAAAATCGCGATGTTCTGCAACGTGGAGCCCGAGTGCTGTATAGAAAATCTTACAATGCCCGTGCTCTACCAATGCCCCATAATGCTTGAAGAGAGCCGCTTTTCGGAGATCGTGTGCAAGAGGCTGAAGCTCGACCCCCGCGTCATCGACCTTACAGAGTGGAACAAGATGTTACAGCGCATAGACAGCCGCGACAAGGAAGTGACCATCGCCCTTTGCGGTAAGTACGTACAGCTTCACGACGCGTATTTGTCGGTGGCGGAAGCGCTGGCGCACGCCGGATACGAAAACGCGGCAAAAGTCAACATACGCTGGGTGGATACCGAAGCTTTGACGGATAAGAACGCGGCCGAAAAGTTGGACGGTGCGGACGGAATAATAGTGCCCGGCGGGTTCGGCAACCGCGGAGTGGAGGGAATGATAGTATGTTCCCGCTACGCGAGGGAAAACAACATACCCTACTTCGGCATATGCCTCGGCATGCAGACGGCGGTCATAGAGTTCGCGCGCAACGTGCTCGGCTTCAAGGACGCAAATTCGTCGGAGTTCAATCCCGAAAGCAAGCACCCCGTGATAGACCTCATGCCCGACCAGCACGGCGTGAAGATGGGCGGCACGATGAGGTTGGGCGCATATCCCTGCCTCGTCTTGGGCGACATAATGAAAGCGGCTTACGGCGACGTGGCGCAGATTTCCGAAAGGCACCGCCACAGATACGAGTTCAACAACGATTACAGGGAAGATATCGAAAAGGCGGGCATGAAGATAGCGGGCACCTCGCCGAACGGACTGCTTGTCGAGGCGGTGGAAATACCCTCGCTCGATTTCTATATCGGCGTGCAGTTCCACCCCGAGTTCAAATCGCGCCCTCAGGCGGCGCACCCCATTTTCAGGGAGTTTATCGGCCACGCCGTAAAATATTCGCTCTCCGGGAAAAAGTAAAAAAACGGCTTACATGCGGCAATATGCCGCGGCGAACGCGTTTTTCTTCAGTAAATTATAGGTGTGTTTTATGAAGTTCAACGAATATTTCAAAAATATCGACGAAAACTATTTATTTGCGGAGGTTGCGCGCCGCGCGGGAGAATATTCCGCCGCGCACCCCGATAAGAAAGTGCTCAAGTTGGGCATAGGGGACGTAACTCTTCCCCTCGCCCCCGCGGTTATCGCGGCTCTCCACGCGGCCGTGGACGAGATGGCGGTAAAGGAGACGTTCAAAGGCTACGGGCCCTACGAGGGCTACGACTTTTTGCGGGAAAACATTCTCGCCTATTACAAGGAGATGGGCGTTGGGCTGTCGCTCGGCGAGATATTCGTCTCCGACGGGGCGAAATCCGACCTCGGCAATATCCTCGATATATTTGCAAAGGACAACACCGTGCTTGTCCCCGACCCCGTTTATCCCGTCTACGTGGATACAAACGTGATGGCGGGCAGAAAGGTGATATATTCCCCGGCGACGGAAAAGAACGGCTTTTTGCCCATGCCCGATTATTCGGTAAAGGCGGACGTAATATATCTTTGCACTCCCAACAATCCGACGGGCGCGGCGTACACCGCGGCACAGCTTGAAGAGTGGGTGAAGTACGCCAAAAAGACGGGC
>CANREQ010000079.1 GCA_947629695.1 uncultured Clostridia bacterium
GACCCCGCGCGAGCGTAGCGAAGCTCTGCCGAGGCTCCCGCTTGCGGGAAACGGCAGACTATCTCCATTTAAAAGACGGACAGAGACATATTAAAAGACGGACAGAGACATAGCAGTCTCTGTTTTTGCGTGGTGGAAGTTGTGTGAGAAGCGGCGAAGCCGTGTTCGACCCCGCGCGAGCGTAGCGAAGCCCTGCCGAGGCTCCCGCTTGCGGGAAACGGCAGACTATCTCCATTTAAAAGACAGACAGAGGCATAGCAGTCTCTGTTTTTGCGTGGGTGGAATGGTGGAAGTCGCGCGATTAAAAGACGGACGCAATATTTAACGTCCGTCTTTTAATCTTCAAGTCCCAAAATATAATTTGCCGATAAATCAAGTTCCTTACATATCCGCGCAAACGTATCTAACTTTGGCAATTTTTTCGTAGTTGAGTACTGCGTAACCATTTCGGGCGAAATGCCTACGCGCTTTGCAATTTCAACAGTGGTAAGGTTACTTGCTTTAAGCTCTTGGCTTAATCTTTGCTTTATTAAATCCATAATAACCTCCTTATTGAAATTTTATAACTAATAGTTAGATTTTTATTGACAACTAACTGTTGGTTAGTATATAATATGTGTCGGAATGTGAATTGATGTTCAAAAGGTAGATTTTCATTCTGAATATTTTATAAAAGGAGGAGGAACATTTATGTATTGTAACAATTGCGGCAGTCAGATTGATGACAGAGCCGTCGTTTGCCCGAAATGCGGAGCGTCTGTACAGAGGAATAACCTTATAAAGCCTGTACAAAGCGAGAATACAAACACTTTGGCTATTGTAGGATTTATACTTTCGTTTATAGTAAGCATCGCTGGTTTGATTTGCTCCATCATGGCGCGTAAGCAATGCCGAGAGACGGGAGAACGGGGTATGGGACTTGCAACGGCAGGCATGATTATTTCCATTATCGGTATCGTCGGAGCATTCCTTGTCATGTTTATTTATGTAATAGCTTTAGCCGTAATGCTATAATTAGCGTATTAAAATAATTCTGAAAAATACGGTCTAGTCACATATAAACGACGTAACGGAGAAAATTTAAAATTATCGCGCGCCCGCGGCAATATTTTGCCGCGGGCGCGCTTGTATAGCTTGCCGCTCCTTTCACCCAAAAATCTTTTCTACGCAAATCTTATTCGGGGCTCCTATGGGGGGATTTACCGTTTTCGGCTTTGGGTCGCACAAATCAAAACTAAAATGCAGGGTAAAACATTTTGCGTATTGACTTTTTATGCGCCGTTTGCTATGATAAATATGCAAGCGCAGTGCCTGCAAAAATGCAAAATTGATTTCAGGAGGAATAAAAATGAGCTTCAATTTTTGCCCCGAGTGCGGGTGCAAGTTGGATAAAGCATACAAATTTTGCCCGGGATGCGGGTTTAAGCTGGTCGCGGAAAGCAAAAATGCCGAGCCCCGTAAAGAGCCGCCCAAGCAGGTGAAATCCGCACAGCCGTCTCCTGCGGACAAGAAAGAATTTCAATCCGCAAAAGCTCTTTTCGAAGACGGCAAGTTCAACGAATCTCTCTCCACCATAAAAAAGTATGCCGATATGGGCGAGGCCGAGGCGCAATTCCTTATGGGTTGTTATTACGATCCCGACGTGGATTTTTGCCCCGGTAGCGACGAGGCAAAGACCTTTTATTGGTATAAAAAGGCGGCGGATAAGGGGCATGCTCAGGCGATGTCCAATTTGGCTGTTTGTTACGAGTACGGGAAAGGGGTTGCAAAGGATATAAAACAGGCTTTGTACTGGGCGCAAAAGGCCGTGGATTGCGGGGATAAGTATGACCGCGAAATTTTTTCCGGCTATCTCAACGATTTAAAGGGGCGGATAGCGAACAATACCGCGGGCAAGAACGGATCGACCAAAAAATTAACCAAAGAGGAGCAGGACGAAGAAAACCTGAAAGAGGCCGAAAAACTATATTACGACAAGCAAATCAAGCTCATATTCCCGATGGTCAAAAATTATGCCGAGCAGGGAAACGCGAAAGGACAGTGGCTTTTGGGAATGTGCTATTGCGGCCAGGGGATAAAAACGCCTTATGAAGATCCCCAAAAATGCGTCTATTGGTTTAAGAAAGCAGTGGAAAAGGGAAATACGTCGGCGATGATCTCTTTGGGACAGTGCTATAATTTCGGCTACGGAGTGCCGAAGGATTTACGCGAGGCGCGCCGTTTATATCAAAAAGCGTTTGATTTGGGTGACAAATCTGCAAAAATGTTTTTGGATATGATGGACATTTATGACTGACAGAGTTAAAAGATAGCGGATTGTAAAGAGCTTAACCCGCAGGCGGAGCATTGCGCTCCGCCTGCGGGTAAAATTTTATCCCTTCCGCCGTATTGACTTTTTTGCGCAAAAAGCATATTATAAATATGTTGAATAAATACAAAAAGGGAAAGATAAATGAAAATTTGCGTATTCGGCGCGTCGAGCGCGCACATTGATAAAGTGTATATCGAAGAGGTGGAGAGGCTCGGCGAGATGATGGCAAAGCGCGGTCATTCCCTCGTGTTCGGTGCGGGCGGCACAGGGCTCATGGGCGCGGCGGCGCGCGGCGTAAAGAAGGGAGGAGGGTACGTGCACGGCGTTGTTCCCCGCTTTTTCAAGGACGACGGAGTGGAGCAGTTGTACGACAAGTGCGACAAAATGACATACACCCCCACCATGCGGGAGCGCAAGGCGTTAATGGAGGATGAGGCGGAGGCGTTCATAATCGCCCCCGGCGGAGTGGGCACCTTTGAGGAGCTGTTCGAAGTCATCACTTTAAAACAGCTAAACAGACACGAAAAGGCGATAGCTTTTTTGAACACCGAGGGCTATTACGACGATTTGAAAAGAATGATGGACACGGCCTGTGCGCGCGCTTTCGTCACCAAAAGCTGCCTCACGCTTTACGAGTTTTTCGACGACGCGGAGAGCGTTTTGGATTATCTCGAAAGCTACGTGCCCAACCCCGTGCCCTTCAAAAAGACCAAGCTGGGGGAGTGAAAAGGGGCGCAAATGATAAGCGTAATTTTCGTTTGCCTCGGCAATATATGCCGTTCACCGATGGCGGAGGCGATTTTCAAAAGGCTCGCTGAGGGGCGCGGCGTTGCTCCGTCGCTGGAAATTTCATCTTTCGCCACATCCGATTGCGAGGAGGGAAATCCGATATACCCGCCCGCTAAACTCAAGCTTATAAGCGAGGGGTACGCCTTTAACCACAGGGCGAAAAAACTCGGCTTTGCGGACATCAAAAACGCCGATTATATCCTCGTTATGGACAGCGCCAATTACCTCGACGTGTGCGAAATGGCGGGCGAGGGGTACAGGGAGAAGGTGCTCAAGCTCGGCGGCTTTTTAAATCCGCCGAAGGACATCGCCGACCCTTGGTATACGGGCGATTTCGACAGGGCTTACGAGGAGATCTTCGCCGCCTGCACGGCCTTTTTGCAATACCTTTTGGATAAGCACGCAAAGGTTTTCGCCTACGACGGCGGCAAAAGATGAGCTTATCTGCAGCTTTGCGGGCCGTTGAATGCGAATAAGTATATAGAATTTACGGTTAAGGCGCGGCCGCGGGGAATTTGTTCCCCGCGGCCGCGCATTGCTGTGCCATGCCTTGCCGGTTGAAAAAATCCGGCTTTTCGGATAATTCTGCCCGGACGATTCCGCGCCGAGGACATGGGAACGGCTCCGGCGGCATAGGCCGTCGGAGCCGTTCGGGTAGTGAAAAAAATAAGGTGAGTGTATTCGCAAAAATTTATTTATCGCCCGCGCCGGATGATTTAACGGAAAGCGCATTAAGGGGCGCTTAAAATGCCGGTTTTTGCGTTTGATGCGCATATATTGCGCGTTCAACCGCATTTTCGCGCGTAAAATCGTGTGGCAAGCGGTTTTATCTGCGTGCAAGTTTTATCTGCGCGCGGCACTCCTGTGCGCAACCGAGCCCTTCGCGCCCTCGCTCTCGCTCTGCTCCGCCGTTTTCCCGCGCTCCTTGCCCATAAAGAAGAGCGCAACGGTGCCGGGCCCCACGTGGGAGCCGGTGCAGATATCGTACATCTGAATTACCACGTCCGTCGCCCCGCGCGCCAAAAGCATGTCGCGAAGCATCTCCGCGTCCTCGATGCAGTCCGCATGCGCGATGCAAACGGTCTGGCTTTCGGGCCCGATGGCGTTTTTGGCGAATTGGTCGGCGAGGTGCGTAAGCGCCTTTCTCCTGCCGTGCTCCGTGCCGCATAACACAATTTTGCCGTTCGCGTCGCCCTTTAAGATGGGCTTTATGTTCAACAGTGTTCCCGCAATGGCGAGAGTTGTTGAAATTCTCCCGCTCTTTTTTAAATATTTGAGCTGGGCTACCGTGAATACGGAGTTCATGTTGAGCTTGTGTTTTTCCATCCATTTATAGCAAGTTTCAATGTCCTCTCCGAGTTCCCCCAGCCTCGCCGCGTGTACGGCGAACATGCCCTCGCCCAAAGACGCGTTGTAGCTGTCGAACGCCAGAATTTTCCTCTCGGGATATTGTTTTTTAAGCTCCTGCGCGGCGTTTACCGCCTGGTTGTAACTGCCGCTCACGCCGGAGGAGATCATCACGAGCAATACGTCTCTTCCCTTTTCTAGGGAGGGGATTATTGCGCTTTTGATTTTTTCCGAGTTCACAAGCGCGGTTTTCGTCTCGCTTCCCGCCCGCATGGCGTCGTAAAAGCGCTTGGCTATTTCGTCGCTCGCCACGCCCTTTTGGTAACATTCCATTTCTTCGCCGTCAATGGAGCAGGTGTAGGAAATGACGTTGATGTCGTTTTTCTCTATCATCTCGTCGGTCAGATTGGCCGCGGAATCGACGTAAATATCGAATTTTCTCATAAATTACCTCCTTATTTCGCCCACGGCCGCCCATTCAAACCCATATCGGCTTAAGCGGACGGCGCCGGCGGCGGGGCTTGCCTGGCGCGTTTTGTAAGCGCCGCGGCGCGGGGGATTTACTCCCCGCTTTCCCCGCAGTTTAAGTATATTCGTATTATATCCCATTTAAAGATTAAATCAACATGCTTTAACTCTATGATTGCGTGCGCGGGGTAAACAGTTTAAAAAGTCAACTCTACCGACGGAAATTGCGACTCTACTGCCGGTAGAGTTGCATAAAATTGTTGCATTTCTTTCAGAATAATGGTATAATCGCATTATGAATGAAATCAAACCGCCCTCGGGGGATTTAAAAGACATAATAGCGGCCAATCTCGTGAGATTGAGACAGAGCGCGAATCTGACCCAGCTCCAGCTCGCCGAAATGCTCAATTATTCGGATAAAGCCGTCTCCAAGTGGGAGAGGGGGGAGTCTATCCCGGACTTAAGGGTGCTCATTCGCCTTGCCGAGCTGTATCATATCACCCTTGACGATATTGTGCGCGAGCAACCCGAAAAGGTCGTCAAGCCGCGCCTCAATTTAAAGAAAAAACACGTGCTCATAACTTTGCTTTCGGTGGGACTCGTATGGGTCATCGCCACGGGCGTGTACATGATATTGTTTTACACACCCGTTACCCGCTACGCCTTTTTGAGCTACGTGGTCGCGCCCCTTTTCTCGTTTATAGTGTTCACCGTATTTTCGGGCGTCTGGGGCACCAAGCTAACGACGCTGTTGTCCTGCTCCGGCATTGTGTGGTCGGTAGCCGCGATAGTCAACGTATTTATTGCGCTTTTCGCCCATTCCATACCAATATGGCCGTGCTACGTGGTTGCCGCGGCTGTGCAGATATTGTTGGTGTTGTGGTTTTGGTTCAGAAGGGTTAAATGAATGAAAAAACGCGGCGAAAAATTCGCCGCCTTTTCTTTTTTTGAGCGGCGCGTTTTGTTTAACGCG
>CANREQ010000080.1 GCA_947629695.1 uncultured Clostridia bacterium
TGTAATATGAAACTGAGCAGTTTGATAAAGGATTTGAAATACGAAAGCGCGGGAGAGATACCCGACATGGAAATAAGCGGTATAGCTACGCGCGCCGAGACCGTCTCAAGGGGGGACGTGTTCTGCTGTTACAAGGGGTGCAACCACGATTCCCACGCCTTTGCGGCAAAGGCCGTGGAAAACGGGGCGGCCGCATTGGTCTGCGAGCGGCCGGTCAAGGGAATAGACCCGAAAATACCCGTGATAATTACGGACGACGGCCGCCGCGCCTCTACCGAGCTTTCCCGCGCCTTTTACGGCTATGCGGACAAGGAGCTGAAAATAGTTGCGGTAACGGGCACCAACGGCAAGACGACGGTTACATATATGCTGAGGAGCATTTTCGACAAAAAGGGATATAAAACGGGCATAATCGGCACTCTCGGCATAGCATACGGTGATATATTTATTGCGCCGGAGCTGACCACGCCCGACCCGGTATTCCTGCACAGGATACTGCGCGACATGGCGGACGCTGGGGTGGAGTACGTGTTTATGGAAGTTTCCGCGCACGCGCTGTATTTCGACAAGGTGCGCGGCATAAATTTCGAGGCGGGGATATTCACCAACCTTTCCCAAGACCACCTCGATTTTTTCAAGGATATGGATAGCTATGCCGAGGCCAAGTGCAAGTTGTTCGAAAGCGGCAGGTGCAACTTATCCGTTATAAATTCCGACGACGCTTTGGGCGCACAGCTCATCTCGTCTCTGCCTCGCGCTTTGAGTTACGGGCTTGAAAATCCCGCTGATACGTTCGCCGTTGATATAAGCGAGAGGGCTGACGGGAGCACGTTCGTCATAAACATTTCGGATGAAATTTACGAAATAAATTTGAATTTGCCCGCGCTACACAACGTTTCAAATGCGCTGGCGGCGGCGACGTGCGCGCACGCGCTCGGCGTTGATATTCAGACGATAGCGGAGGGATTGAACGGGTTAAAGAGCGTCCCGGGCAGGTTGGAAAGGGTAGCCGCGTTCGGCGGCGGGGACATTTTCGTTGACTTCGCGCACACGCCGGACGGACTCGAAAAATCGTTGGGTTCCCTGAAAAAACTGTGCCGCGGGCGGCTTTATTGCCTGTTCGGGTGCGGCGGCAACCGCGACGCGACCAAGAGGCCGCTCATGGGGGAAATTGCCGCAAAGGCGGCGGATTTTGTAATAATAACTTCGGATAACCCGCGTTTTGAGGACCCGTACGACATAATTTCAAGCATAGAGGAAGGCGTGAAAAAGGCGGGCGGGCAATACGTTTCGATAACGGACAGGGAAGCGGCAACCGAATACGCCGTCAACCTGCTTACTAAGGGGGATATTCTGCTCGTTGCGGGCAAAGGCGGGGAAAATTATCAGGAAATTATGGGTATAAAACACAGCTATAACGATAATACGGTAATAAAAAAGCTTATAAGCTGAGCGCATATGAGGATTTATCTCGCGGCGATTTTGGCCGCATTTGCCATCTCCGCCCTGCTTACCGCCGTAATAACGCCCCTTTTGAAGCGGCTGAAAGCGGGACAGTACATTTTGGGGTACGTAAAGGAACATAAGGATAAGAACGGCACTCCCACAATGGGCGGGCTGGCGTTTATCGCCGCGATAATAATCGTGACGCTGATTTTTTGCGGCTTTTCAAACAACGCGGTAAATCTCACGCTCGTCATAGTGGGCGGATTTGCGATAGTCGGTTTTTTGGACGATTTCCTCAAGATCTACCGCAAGGAAAACCAAGGCTTAAAGCCCTATCAGAAAATACTCTTCCAGACGGCGATAGCCGTTATCGCCGCCGTATATTGCTATGTAAACGGAATAACCAAGCTCTATATCCCATTTTCGGGCGGGCTCGGCGTGAATATAGGTTGGGGGATAATACCCGTCGTGCTGTTTGTTTTCCTCGCGACGGTCAACTGCGTGAATCTGACGGACGGGCTGGACGGCCTTGCGGGAGGGACAAGCCTGTGTTATCTCGCGTTTTTCGGCGCAATGCTCGCGCTGAACGCCCAACAGATGCCCGTTTTGTGCTTTTCCGCGGCGGGCGCGCTGGCGGCTTTTCTCCTTTTCAACGTAAACAGGGCTTCCGTTTTCATGGGAGATACGGGCTCCCTCGCGCTCGGCGGGCTGATAGCCTGCGTTTGTTCATTCACCTCAAACGCGCTTTATATTCCGGTTCTCGGAATAATGTTCGTCGTTTCGGGTCTAACCGTCATAATACAGGTAATATACTATAAGCGAACGGGGAGAAGGGTGTTTCTTATGGCGCCCCTTCATCATCACTTCCAGATGAAGGGCTATACGGAATGCAAAATATCTTACGTATACGCGCTTATAACCTCCCTCGCCGGAATATTATGTCTGATATTTTTGTGAGGTAAAATGTATTACGGTAATCAGAAATTTTTAGTGGCAGGTTTGTCGCGTTCGGGCGAAGCGAGCGCGGAGTTTTTGTTGAGGCGCGGCGCGTCGGTGTATGTGTACGATGATTTTTCTTCGGACAAGATAACCCAGACGGTGGACGGCCTCGTCAAAAAGGGCGCGATATACGTCAGCGCGGAAAAATTGGAGGAAGCGACGGCGCTTTGCGACGTCCTCGTTTTAAGTCCCGGGATACCAATAGACAACCGCCTGCCCGTGGCGTTCAGAAAGGCGGGTAAGGGGATAATAGGCGAAGAGGAGTTGGGCGCGCTCTATCTGAGGGCGACGGCCATTGCGGTCACGGGCACCAACGGCAAGACGACGACCGTGTCCATGCTGGAAAATATTCTCACTGCGTGCGGTAAAAAGTGCGTTCCCTGCGGGAATTACGGCAATCCCTTAGTAAACTGCGTGGAGGATCTGGATTTTTCGGATTTCGCCGTGCTTGAAATTTCTTCGTTCCAGCTTGAAACGCTGTTCAGTCTGAAGCCGCACGTCGCCATAATAACCAACATAACCGAGGACCATTTAAACCGCCATTACAACATGGAAAACTACATATTTCTGAAGAGCAAGCTGATACGCGGCCTCAGGGAAAGCGAATACGCCGTCTTAAACTACGACGACGAGAGGGTGAGGAGATTGGCGGGCAACACGCGCGGAAAAGTGGTGTGGTTTTCCGCAAAGCAGGCGGTGGACGGGGCGTACCTCGACGGCGAGACGCTGTGTTACGGCGGCGAACGTTATTGCAGTGCGCGCGACCTCGAAATAGGCGGGATACATAACGTCTACAACGCGCTAGCGTGTATCGCCGCGTGCGCCGTGCTCGGGCTGGATAAGCCGACCGTCGCAAAGGCGGTGTGCGAATTTAAGGGCGTCAAGCACAGGATAGAGCTCGTTGGGGAGATAGACGGCGTGACTTACATAGACGACAGCACGGCGACAAACCCGGACGCGGCCATAAAGGCGGTGGAGAGCGCCTCCCGCCAAACCGTGATATTGCTCGGCGGCATGGATAAGGGCTACGACTACGAACCGCTGTTTTCGGCGATTGCCGGCGGGAAGGTCGTGCACGCCGTAATCTACGGCGAAAACAGATTCAAACTCATGAATGCGGCGATAAAGAGCGGTTATTACGGATTTTCGCTGTGTTCGGATTTCACCACGGCGGTGCACCTCGCAATATACATGGCAAAACCCGGACAGTCGGTTTTGCTCAGCCCCGCAAGCGCGAGCTTCGACGAGTTTACCAACTACGAAGAGCGCGGCGACGAATTTGCGAAGTTAGTGAGCGGAACGGCCGATGAAAAATAAGCTTTACGGGAAAAGAAGAGGAAAAGCGGGAGATATCCCGCTTTTAATATGCGTTTTCGGCATGGCGGCGTTCGGTTGCCTCATGATCTATTCCGCGAGTTCTTATGTCGGCAAGGTGCAGTACGGCGACGAATTTTACTTTGTGAAGAAGCAGGCGGTCGGCTTTTTGCTGGGCGCGGCGGCCTTTGCGGGGTTGGCGCTCTTCGATTACAAAAAACTTGCAAAGCTGAAATACATCGCGGCGGCGCTCGCGCTTGTGTTTGTTCCGTATATCGGCAAGACCAATTACGGCGCGACGCGCTGGATAGGCTTCGGCTCCTTTACCCTGCAACCGTCGGAAATCGCCAAATACGCGTTTGTCCTGTTTGCCGCCGCCCATTTTGCGAACAATTACGATAAATGCACGACGTTGAAGGGCGTTTTGCCCGTGCTCGCCCTCGGCCTCTGTTACTGTCTTTTGATAATCGCGGAGCCCAACATGTCCATAACGATGTGCGTCGGGCTCTTAATGCTCGCCATGATTTTTTTGAGCGGCACGAATTTAAAGACTTTCGCGATAATTCTGATACCTTTGGCGGTCGCCGTGCCCCTTTTGATATTGCTGGAGCCGTACAGGTTGAAAAGGCTCAGCGCGTTCATAGACCCGTGGGCGTCTCCCAAAGGGGAGGGTTATCAGCTCATACAATCGCTGTACGCGCTGGGGAACGGCGGGTTTTTCGGCGTGGGGCTTTTCAACTCCACGCAAAAGTACAGGTTTTTGCCCTTTGCCGAGAGCGATTTTATAATGTCTGTGATGGGCGAAGAGCTCGGCTTTTTCGGACTTTTTGTGTTTTTCGCCATATCGATCTTTATGGTATACCGCGGTTTTAAGATAGCGCGGCGGTGCAAGGACAGGTTCGGATATCTCCTCGCCTGCGGCATAACGCTCGTTTACGGCATACAGGTGGTGATAAACGCGCTGGTCGTCAGCGGGACCATACCGCCCACGGGGCTTCCGTTGCCGCTTGTGAGCAGCGGGAACACATCGCTTATAATAACCATGGCTTCAATGGGGGTGCTGTACAATATATCGCGGTCCGGTTAACAACGGTTTTCGCGTTTCCATATAATGAATTAAGCGGCGCGTAAGTTCGGGTGCGGTCTAAACCTCACGCAATTTAGTGTGCCGCTCTATGATTTACATATATGGAGTTATTATGGAAAAGTACATTATAAACGGTGGGAACAAGCTGTCCGGCTCCGTAAGGGTGCAGTCGGCTAAAAATTCCGTACTGCCCATATTAGCCGCAACAGTTTTGACCGACGAGAAGATAACGCTGTGCGACGTCCCCTCGATCACGGACGTAAGCAACATGCTGAAGATTTTGAATTGCTTGGGATGCCGCTCTACGTATTCTGGGAGGGACGTTATGATTGACAGTTCTTCCGCTTATTGCCACGAGATTCCCAGCGTTCTTGCGCACGAGTTGCGCTCTTCCGTCTTTTTGCTCGGTTCGGTAATATCCCGCTTCCATAAGGCGAAAATAGCTTACCCCGGCGGTTGCGATATAGGGCTGCGCCCCGTTGATCTACATCTGACAGGCCTCAAGCGATTGGGCGTGAGAATAACCGAAGAAAACGGATATATTTCCTGCGAATGCGATAAACTTACGGGCGACGAGATCATGCTCGACTGTCCGAGCGTGGGCGCTACCGAAAACATAATGCTTGCCGCGGTAAAGGCGGAGGGCACCACGGTCATAAAGAACGCCGCGAGGGAGCCGGAGATAGAGGACTTGCAGAAATTCCTCAACTGCATAGGCGCGCGCGTTGCGGGTGCGGGAAGCGGTACGGTGATAATACACGGGGTGAATAAGCTCGGCGGGTGCTGTTTTGTGCCCATACCGGACAGGATAGAAGCGGGCACATACTTAATTGCCGCCGCCATGTGCGGGGGAGAAATACAGCTTGAAAGGATCAACGCCGAATTATTGAGCTCGCTTTTACATAAATTGCGCGAAAACGGTTGCAAAATACGCATAAAAGATGATAAAATATATCTGAAAAGCGACAGGCGGCTCTCGTCGGTCAAGAGCATAGAAACCCAACCCTATCC
>CANREQ010000081.1 GCA_947629695.1 uncultured Clostridia bacterium
TATTATCAGTCGTTTCCAACTGTTATCCCCCAGATATGGGCAGATTGCTCACGCGTTACTCACCCGTCCGCCATGTAGTAAACTACATTCGACTTGCATGTGTTAAGCACGCCGCCAGCGTTCATCCTGAGCCAGAATCAAACTCTTGAGTTTAATTTGCATAAAACACAAACTTAAAAAGTTCGTGGCTCTATCTCGACTAAAATAGTCATTATCTTTGCTGACTTTGCTTTGTGGTACTAATGTACTTCAAAGTTATTGACAGAAACTTTCTTATCAATTCGATAATAAAAATCGTTTCCTTCTATTCAATTTTTAAACTGCGTAACCCCGACTTCGTCGGGCGCTCTTTCGCGAGAGCTTATCTATAATACCATAGTATTAAGAATAATGTCAAGCAAATTACAAAACTTTTTTTGCGTTTTTTTAACTTGCCCCTGCCGCCCCTTTTAAGGAGCTTCATCGCGACAGCCAAAACAGAATATCACAAGCACATTTATTTTGTCAAGCGATTTCCGCAATTTATTTATTGCTTATTTTGGCAATTTTTATACCCGCAGGCGGGTATATTTCACGCCGCTCTCGTTAAACAGCTTTGTTATAATATCAATTCTTTCACCCAAAGTCAACGGAAAATCCCGACAAGGAAAAATAATTCCGCAAAAGATAATGAGTATAAAAATTTGTTAAAATTTAACAATTTATCGCGTTGACATATGCGCAACCATCGTACGGACGCATGGCGTTACGGTGATTTCGGCCAAGCTTTGATATATTTTTCCGGCGTTGCAAAATTTGAATACGCCGCATAAAAGTTCTCACGCGCGCACGCGCGCGTGTGCGCATATATTTATGTGGTATGCGGCGCGGTTCCCCCAATGTCATTTCGAGCGATTGGGAACGCATAGCGTTCGATAGAGCCGAGAAATCCCCCGCGTAGTCTTGGGGAATAATATTGAAACGGACACCCCAATGTCATTCCGCCTTCCCGCAAAATAACGGGCGGCGTAGCCCGAATTACTTCACACTTTTTTCGGATCGCGAAAGCAAAACCATTCGCTTGCAATTGCCGGCAATGCGTGATATAATATGCTAAAGTTCAAAAAAATGCGACGCAAGGGCGGCAAATATGAAAGTTTACAGGACTTTAATGATAATATGTTGCGTCATCAGCGCGCTGATCGTAGCGGCGTTGGTGTTCGTGTTCATATACGCCGGAATGCTTTGGGGGCTCGTCTCCCTCGGCGGAGAGCTGGTGTTTGTCTGCCTCATGATGCTGTTCAAGAAGTTGGACCAAGCCGAGCAGCTCAAGCGCAATCCTCCCCCTCCCACCGGCGATTTTATCACGGGCAAGGCGAAAAAGGACGAAAATAATCAAGACAAATAATAGGTTGTACAGCAAAAAAACGCTGTTCCCAATAATATCGCGCGGCGCGCGGCACTTTATGTGCCGCGCGCCGCGCGATAATTTTAAATTTCACACGTTGCGCCGTTCAAACTTAACGCTTGACCCAACCTTAACGCTTAACCCAAAATGCGGCGGGCGCAGAGAAAATACCCCCACCGCGCCGCAGAAATTTGCTCTATCTTGGCAAAATCCGAAGCGGTATGCAGGATATAATTATCGCCGAGGTAAAGCGCGACGTGCCCTACCCTATCTACGCCGTTGAGATTTTTCCGCGAAGAATTTGTAAAAAACATTAAGTCGCCCCGCCGCAAATCCCCGCTTCCGACGGCCGTTCCCTGATACACTTGCGTGCGCGTATTGACCTGCAAATTTACGCCCGCACCCATTTTGAATATATATTGCATAAGCGAGGAACAGTCAAACGCTCCCGCCGTAAAGCCGCTCAACATTTTTCCCGTGCCGTCGTGCAGGCGCGCCGCCCCGTACACATAAGGGGTACCGAGGAGTTTGCAACCCTCCGCAATGACATCTTCCACGGCGGAATTGCCGCTTTGTGCGATTTCCGCGACGGCACAGTAGCCCGCGCTTATGTATGCGCGCCCGTTCTTGAAAGAGGTCTTATACCAATTGCCCTCTTGCCCGTCCAGAGCGTATAGCGTGCCCTTTTGGGCAGAGCCGAGAATTTTATATGAAGTCCCCGCACCCGAGCGCAAATTCACTCCTTCCGCCGACGGAATTATGTACAGAGCCTTTTTTACTTGCGGAATTTGCTGAACCGGGTTATCCCCGCCGTCCTCGACATTCTCGCCGTTATCGCTGTTCTCGCCGTTTTCCTCATTCCGGCCGCCGCTTCCGCCGTTATCGCTTTCATCGGGGAGGGTTTCATAGTATTCGCGGCCCCCGGCGGCGCTATCCCGCGATGTGTCCGCATTGCGAGAACATGCCGGAAAGGCAAGACTTATGCACGCCGCAACGGCCGCCGCCATAAACCATTTGATTTTATTCCTTTTATCTTTTTCCACGGTTATATTTTATCATGCCGCGCCGCCGCAATCAATGCAAAGATTTTGCCGCAATTCCCATTCCTTTCCTGCCTTCGGCTACGCGCGTTATCCCAAAACAGGCGCGCCGCGCGGCAACTCTTTGCCGCGCGGCGCGCTTTCTTTATATCCAATTTATCTTCTTTACTTCAACCCCTGCAAACTCCCGCCGGGCACGGCGAACTTCTCCGCCCGATCCCAAGGCCGTCCTTCACCCCTCGTCAACGGCGGAGAATACCTTGCCTATGCTGTCGTTTATGACGAGCTCGGCGTTGCCGTCCGCGCCGGTTGCGGACTTGTTTATAACCACGAGGTGCTTCCCGCGGAAGTAATTTATAAATCCCGCGGCGGGGTAGACGACGAGCGACGTTCCCCCTATAATCAGCGTATCCGCGGCGGAAATGGCGTTCACCGCGCCCTCTATCACCTCTCCGTCCAGCCCCTCTTCATACAGCACGACGTCGGGCTTTATCAACCCGCCGCACTCGTCGCAACGGGGCAGGCCTTCGCCCTTTACTATGTAATCCAGGCCGAAAAACTTCCCGCAACGCATGCAATAATTGCGCAATACGCTGCCGTGAAGCTCCCAAACCTTTTTGCTTCCCGCCGCCTGGTGAAGCCCGTCTATGTTCTGCGTTACGACGGCTTTGAGCTTGCCCCTCTCTTCCAGCCTCGCCAAATAGAGGTGCGCGGCGTTGGGCTTTGCGTCGGGGAAGAGCATTTTGTCGCGGTAGAAGCGGTAGAACTCCTCCGTGCGGTATGTGAAAAATGTGTGCGACACTATTTGCTCGGGCGGGTAGGCGTACTTTTGGTTATACAGCCCGTCTTGGGAGCGGAAGTCGGGTATGCCGCTTTCCGTGCTCACCCCCGCGCCGCCGAAAAATACTATGTTGTCGCTTTGATCTATGATTTTACGAAGTTTTTCGATCTTATCCCGCATATGCGTTCCCCCTTTAAAAATCCGACGCGCTTTCAAATACAATACTCATTTAAAGCGCGGCGTTTCCTTAAATGCAATCGCCCCGCCGCATACTGCGGCGAGGCGTTGCGCGACCTATTGAAAACAGTATTTACCAATCAGAAATTATCCCACTGTTCACGGCTGATAGATAGTAAAATATTAAGTTTTCAAGTTTTTATGATTTTAAATTTCAGTCCTCTACGCCCTCGTTGAGCTTGGCGAGAAGTTTATCCAAATCGTTCCCGTGAACGAAAACGGCTTCTTCGATGGTCTCTCCGTGAGCCATGGCGCAACCGATGCAGTGCATGCCGACGGCCTGTAAAATCTCCCCGCTGTTGGGGTTTATCTTGAGGCAATCGGAAATAAGCGTATCCTTGGTAATTTTCATATATATATGATCTCCTGTAATTATTATGCGGTTAAAAAAGATTTTTACTCCTCGCCCTCTTCCTCTTTGGGAAGCACGGTGATTTTCAGCTCCGTTATCCTTCTGTATTCCGTTTTCGTGATTGTTATGGTGAGGTTCTCATACGTCAGCTCGTCGCCCTTTTCGGGTATCTTGCCCAGCATGTCTATGACCCAGCCGCCCACGGTGGAACTGTCCGTATCTATCTCCCCGAGGTCGAAATAATCGCACAAATCGGTGAGCGACGTGCCGCCGAGCACCTTGTATTCGTTTTCGCCCGTCTGGGAAATGGGCGCGAGCACGTCGTCGTGCTCATCCCATATCTCGCCCACAAGCTCCTCGAGGATATCCTCCATCGTGATTATGCCGACGGTATCCCCAAACTCGCCGGAGACGACCGCCATGTGCGTTTTGTTCTTCTGCAAAAGCTGCAAAACGACGTTTATCTTGGTCGTAGCCACGACGAACACGACGGGCTTGCAAGCCTTTATAAGCGAGAAATTTTTGCTGTTTCTCTGCCGGATGAAGTCCTTTTCGTGCAAAATCCCGACTATATTGTCTATCGTGCCCTCGTACACGGGCAGACGCGAATACTTGGTCTCGCGGAATATCTTATCAACGTCAGCCGAAGGGGCCTCTACGTCTATCGCGACCACGTCAACGCGGGGCACCAAAATATCCTTGGCCTCCAGGTCGTTGAAAGTTATCGCGCTCTTTATAAGGTCGCTCTCCTGCGCGTTTATGCCACCTTCCTGCTCCGCCTCCTCAACCATCGTTATAAGTTCGTCATCGGTTATGGAGGTGTCCTCCTTGTCCTTGAAGATCTTGTTGAGGAGCTTTTTCCACAGCGAGAAGATGAAGTTAGCACTATCGCCAGCGCGTTAATTATCGGCGCGGAAAACTTGGCAAAACCTTCGGGAAATTCCTTTGCGAGGCTCTTGGGAGTGACCTCGCCGAATATAAGAACTATCACCGTGGTGGCTATAGTCGAAAGCGTGGAAGCCAGCCCCTGATCGCCGTTGCACCAATAGATGAACAAAACCGTGGCGAGCGACGAGGCTAAAATATTGACTATGTTGTTGCCGATAAGTATTGTCGTTAAAAGTCTGTCGTAATTATCCGCAAGCTTCAGAACGCGCGCCGCTTTTTTGTCGCCGTCGTCCGCTTTGGCTTTCAGCCTTATCTTGTTTATCGTGGTAAACGCCGTCTCCGTGGCGGAAAAATACCCCGACAAGATAAAACATATTATAACTATAATAAGTAAAACTATCTGTATTGTTTGCATCATATCCTCCGTTTTTGATAAGTTATATACGCCAATCCGCGTTTACAACTTCAGGGGGACATCCGCAACAAAATGCGCGCGGATACGCACCGCCCGCGCCTCTTTTTTTAAGCGATGAAATAAAAAATACCGTCGCTTAGATGGGTCGTCCATAATCTCCTCTTGCTTTGATTTCACCCGACGGTTATATTTTGTGAGGTATTCTTTTTGGGAATTTGCCCCGCACAAGCCGAGGGTGATTGTAAGTATTATATCACAACAATTCGCGCAATGCAAGTAATTGAGCTTATTTGGCGAAATTTAAGATTTGCAAGCTTTAACCCTCAATTTTGCGCCGCGGCCGCGGAAAGTTCAAATTGACGAAAATAATGACAAAAATGAGTTGACATAGAAAAATTGATTTGCTATAATTTCTAAGCATTGAGTTGTGCGTACCCTGCTCGATTGTGCGAAAGCGAAGCAAAACAATGCGGGTGTAGTTCAATGGCAGAACACTAGCCTTCCAAGCTGGTTGTGTGGGTTCGATTCCCATCACCCGCTCCAACCGACAAGGCTTTGGCGCAGTGTAAAGAATATTTTACGCGCCTGTAGCTCAGCAGGATAGAGCAACGGCCTTCTAAGCCGTGTGTCGGGGGTTCGAGTCTCTCCAGGCGCACCAGAGTATGGCGGGCGTAGCTCAATCGGTAGAGCGCCAGATTGTGG
>CANREQ010000082.1 GCA_947629695.1 uncultured Clostridia bacterium
TCAGCATAGTAGGTGTTGCCCGCCTTGAGGTCGTTGAATTTCACGGCGTTGCCTTCACCGTCGTAGTATGTGAAGTTATCGTGCTCGAAATCGAGGTCCCCAAAGCTCTTTTCGAGGTTGTAGAAGTTTGCGTAGAGCTTTCCGTCGCCGTTTTCGTACAGGCCGTCGGAGCGGAGAGTATAGGCGATATTTTCCTTGAGTTCCGCCACGCTCGCCTTTTCCTTGGGCTCGCCCTTTAAGATATTTCCGTCGTCATCGTACCAGAAGGTGTATTTGGGAAGGGAGAAGGAAAGCGTCTTTCTGCTCGCCGCGTCGGTATCAACAAGGTATACGTTGGCGACCGCGCCTGCGCTCACCTTGACCCTGACGCTCAAAGCCTGATAACCTTCGCCGCCCAAAGTCTGATTGTTTCCTATATAGCCGTAATTGTAAACGTCCCTCGCCATATCCGCAAACTCGCGCGCGGCATTGACGATGAGCAGGGGTTGTACGGCATATTTATCGGCAAGCGCGTTCCAGATTTGGTCGTTGCCCGCCCCGTTGAGCGTTTTCAACGCCTCGATCGCGCTGTACCAGCCGCAACCTTTGTATGCGTCGAGGTTGTCCTTATTGAGAAGTCCGGCGTATTCGTTCCTGTCGGTGGCGTCGTAGTCCTCGCTCTCGCTGTGGCCCATCAACACTTCCGCGCTGCCGCCGTTCGCACCCTTGTATGAAGAGGGGATCGCGAGGTCGCTCTTTATTACGTTTTTATCGCCCTTTTCGCTGTCGAACACGTCGGAGGGCTCGCTGTCCTCGTCGGTAAAGCTTATAGATGCGACGTTGGAGAGGGAGGAGGTGTACTCGAATACTTCTTCCTCGAGCTCTATAACCGATACGTTCGCGATCGCAAGCCAACCGTAGTTATAGCTTGAAAGCGTCGTGCCGGAAATGGTGGTCGTGCCGAAGTTGAATTTCAAATCGAAAGTCTTTTCCTCGTCGGACGTGTTCTCCACCCTGACGAAGCACTCCGCCCATCCGTCGTACACATCCTCTCTGTCGTTTATCGTAACGCCGTCGAGGGTGGTCGTATCCAGCGTGAAGCTGTTTGTAAGTTTATCCTGCTTGTTGCCCGTTTCCTCAACAGTTACGGTTGCCGCCGTATTGCCCTTCATGTCCGAAGTTTTCATCCAGAAGGTGATAAGCACGTGCTTGTCCGGTTGGAGAGTGAAGGAGCTGTGGTTAATCTGTGCCTCGTAAGCCGCGCCGTTCGCGCTCATAATTACGAACGCGGAGGCGGAGGTGTCCACACCGGGCAGGGTAGCCGCGCTCTTCAAAGCTTCGGTGAGCACGTTGTTGTATGCGTAATCGGCGCCGCCGGCGGAAAACGTCCAATCCTGCGCCCCTATTTCAAATGTCGCAAGCAAGTCGTTATCCGTAGTCACACCCTTGAAGCCGGAGGGGAGATACGCGTTTGCCGCGCCCGTCTCGCTGTCGAGACTCGCCACCTTTTCGGTTTTCGCCCCGTCTTTGGAGCATACGAATTTCCCGTTGGTCGTCTTTTCCACGGTGAAGCCAGCTTTGACAGTGCTCTCGTTTAAGGTTATCGCCTCGTCGGAGTTTTCGGAGCTCGTCAGATCTATATAGAAGAATCTGTCGCCGAAGTTGTACTCGTAGACCTCGTCTTTGAGCGTTCCGTCGGAAGAGTTCGTCTTTATGGAGACTTTATCCACGCGGAAATTTCCGTCCGCGTCGGGGTCGAGCAAATTGACGGTGTTGTCAGCCGTGATGAGTTCGCCGAATTGCCCGTCGCCAAGCTCCTCTTCGGCCGCCTTTATCATCGCCGCTTCGTCGTCGTAAATTTCTATTTCCGCATCGTCGAAGAACGCATAGCCCTCGACGGTGTAAATTTCATTCTCGCCGAGGCCGAGCGTCATCTCCACGTCGGTGGAGGCAAAGGAGCTCGCCTGCACGAACACGGTGTACTGTACCCAGCCGTTGTTGTTTCCGTCGGGGTTGAGCTCTTCAGTGTTGATATTTTTGATTTTGAAACTGTCGAGGCTGTTCCCGCCGACCGACGTATCGATTTTGATATATGCGCCGTGCTCGTTGGTGGCCTGCGTCCTGTCGTTTTGCGCCCCGTCGAAGTACAATTCCGCCGTCTTGACCCAGACGGAGATCTTCGCCGCCGTCCTCGCTTCAAGCGTTACGGTGGTGGAAGAGGTGAAGTACCCCTCGGTGCCCTTGTAATAGGAGGGCCTGTAATTGTGGAGCATGAGCACGGAAGTTTCCAGCTCTTCGGTGTGGTCCGCGTCGAGGTAGGTTTTCCCGTCGTTTGCGTAGGTGGGGACGGTTTCGCCGTTGTTGTTTATAATCTGCCCCTCGGCGTTGTACCTGTATTCGTGTGTGTAGGGATTGGCGATGTATTCCCTGTCCTCGTCGGAGGGGTCGGACTCCGTCGCCGTATGCATGTTTTTGAACGGCAAATCGTCGGTCAGCGCGCCGTTGTAATCCTTTTTGCTCTCGTCGGAAGAGGACAGATCGTCGTTTTTCTCCAAAGTGTCGGGAAGGGTTTTATCCGTCAGATAATCCCAGCCGGCCTTGGAAGTGTTTATTATTCCGCTCATCGAGCTCGAGGCGGTGCCGCTGCTTCCGCTTGTCCAATTATCGGGCGAGCTTATGGGATACAGCCCGTCGTTGTCGTCGTAAAACTCGAAATTACCGTTCTTTATAACCTGCACGTCCTGTTTCGTGGAGGTGTTTTCATCCTCTTCGGTTGACGGCGTCGTGGCAGAGCAACCGGCGCTCATGCCGAGGATCAGTGAAGTAGTCACTGCGGCCGCCGCCGTAAGCACGCTTTTGAATGAGGATCTCTTCTTGAATTTCATATGGCAATACCTTTGAAAAATTAGTGTTTGATTTGTTTCGGGCAGCTCCCGCGCGCGTATATGGCGCGCAGGCTTCCGGCCGCTATACCCTATTATTTTAATATAAAATATTTTATTTTGCAAGTGATTATCGGCGCTCGCCGCCTTAAAATATTCATTATTACAAAAAAATTGCAAAAACTTTTTAAAGAAGTTGCGTTTCGGCGTAATTTAAGGGGAAATCAAAATGGGATCCGTAAATTTTAAGGCCGCTTTATGCGGGTTTGCGATAGGCGCGATAAACGGTCTCTTCGGCGGCGGAGGAGGCATGGTTGCCGTGCCCGCGCTCACGAACATACTCGGCTACGGCACAAAGCAGGCGCATGCCACCGCGATTTTCGTCATCGCGCCCCTGTGCGTCATCGCGCTCTTCGGCTATATTTTCGGCGGATATATAGATATGCAGATAGTCGTACCTACCGCGGTGGGCAGTGTGGCGGGCGGCTTTTTGGGTGCGGGATTGCTTGACAAGATCCCGCAGACGGCGGTCAGGGTGCTTTTTATCGCCGTGATGATCGCGGCGGGCATAAGGATGGCGGTCGGCTGAATGTCCTTTATTTTATTCGCGCTCGCCGGTTTTTTATCGGGCGTCCTCGGCGGAATGGGAATGGGCGGAGGAACGATTCTGATACCCGTGCTCACAATATTTTTCGGGGTGGGCCAGCACGCCGCTCAGGCCGCAAACATCATCTCCTTTCTGCCCACCTCGCTTTTTGCCCTCGCGCGGCACAGGCAACAGGGGCTTTTGCGCACGGGCGGGCTCGCCGTGATAATTATCCCCGCGCTCATATCCGCCGCCCTGTTTTCCTTTATCATGGCCGCCCTGCCCGCGGATATGCTAAGGCGGCTGTTCGGCGTCTTTTTGATTGTCCTCGCCGTAAAGCAGATCGCCGACCTCAAGAAATATTTTTCGGACAAAAAGAAGAAAAACCGCGCGCAGAACGCGTGATTTTCCCTTTTTACACATAAATAATCAAACAATCTTCCGTGCCGCGTGGCAAAGTTATCCCGCTGTTGCTTATAATAGCTATCCCCATTGCGGCGTGCGCGACGGTTTCCGTCAACTCATTTTCCGGCGAAAAGTTTTTTGAGCGGCTTTGCGGAAAGCATTTCCATACCGTAAAACGCGGCGAGGGCGAAAAGGCAGACCGCCGCCCCGCCTATCCCTATGCGCGCCACCGTAGGCAAACCGCCGATGAGATTCAATAAAGATTTTCCGAAAAAGCACGCCGCCAAAGATATACCCGCGCTCTTCAGCGTGTAGCGCATATAGCTGATCCCCGGGCATTTTTTGTGCAGAAGGGAGAGGTTGAGCGCGGCGGTTATAATAAAACTCAGGGTCAGTCCGACGACGTAGGCGTTTATCCCCAACAGCCCGGTAAACGCGAAAATGCACGTGAGCATTCCCGCCGCCCCTATAAAAAAGTATATGAGGGTGCGTATCTCGTAATTCATGGAGTTGAGCATGGTGGTGGTTATCATTGAAAGGCACATCGGCAACATCATAAAGGAAAAGCGGGAAATTACCTCGCCGCTCAGCTCGTTGTCGAAGAAAAACACGCCGAGGTCGTTGCCGAGGGTGAAGAAAACGGGTATGAGTACGGTGGCTATGAGCACCGAAGCGCGCACGGTTTTGCCTATGTCCTTTCTCAGAAGTTCCGTGCGGCCGGCGTAATAATTTTCGCTCATTTCGGGCGCGACCACTACGGCAATGGAGCCTATAAGCGAGTTAGGCGTAAACAGCATGGGCACGCTCATTCCGCACACTATCCCGTAAAGCGCGACGGCCTCGCTGTCCGTGTAGCCGCACTTGGCCATGAGAAACGCCGGCAAAAACATGGCTATCACGGAGTTGAGAAGGGAGGTTGACGTCCTCATTGCCGTTATCGGCAGAGAAGCGGAAAGCAGGGGTTTAAGCTGGCTTTTGGGGTTGACGAATTTTCCGCCCTTTAAAAGATACCACCCGACGGAGACGGCAAAGGAGAACACATAGGAGATCAAAACGGCGATTATCGCGGCCCTTGCGCCCGATTTTGCGGTTGACGTAAAGCTTATCAGCACGCAACCCACGGCGACCATCACGGCGTTTTCGAGCAGCTCTATCACGCTGTACGGCAGAAATTGCTTTGTGCCCCAGAACGAACCCCTCATCACGGCGTACACGGAAGTGAGAATAAGCCCGGGCATCAGCCACAAAAATATGTACACGCAGTCCCTTTCGGGGAAGAGCGCGGCGTATAAATTGCGCGCGAGGAACAAAACCAGCGCGGCGGGCAGTGTAAAGGCGAGGGTGCATACCACGCCGGCCGTGACCGCCGCGTGCCCGCCCTTGGGATTGCCCGACGCATTGTTTTTGGCGATAAGGCGGGAAACGGTCACGGGAATACCGCTCGAGGCCGCCGTTAAAAATACTGAAAAGACGGAAAGGCAGATATGATAAACCCCCAGCCCTTCCGCGCCTATCGAGCGGGAGAGGATGATCCTGTACACGAAGCTCAAAAGTTTTTCGACGGTGGAAAAAACCGTGACCTGCGCCGCCGACTTGTAGATATTGGTTTTCATCAACATTATTTTACAGCCCCGCACGCCCGAATATGAGCGCAACTTTGCGATAATGCACGAAAAGGGTCGCATTTTGCATAAAATGAGGGTGTATGATGACGCTCGGCTTTGAAAGATGCTCTTATTTGCGCGTCGGACGCGGCATGACGAAAAAGGATATAGAAAGTATTTACGGCTTCCCCGTAAACAGGGAGGTTTTCCAAGGCGCGATAATCAAAGTGCCGCCACGCCCAAACGCCTCATGTTCCGCGCGGCCGGGCGACGATTATGCTACCATTGCCTCGCGCGTCGGGGCGGACGCAAGC
>CANREQ010000083.1 GCA_947629695.1 uncultured Clostridia bacterium
TGACAACACATTAAATATTGGATTACTTTTTATCCCCTCAGTCGCCTTCGGCGACAGCTCCCCTTAGTATTAAGGGGCGCCTATTGCGGGAGCTGTTATTACGAAGTCTATAAACGCAGAGAAGCCCCCTCAGTCTGCAAGCAGACGGCTCCTCCTATTATCAAGGAGGAGCCGCTATGGACATTATCACTTAAAAATTTATTATTCTGTATCCCCGGCCGGATTCCTCGGCAAACTCTGAATGACTTTTGGGGAGCCGATATGAAAGATAAGAATTCTGCAAGAATAATTTCAATTTACCTGATCAAGATGGCTTTGATCCTCTTGACCCCGGCGGACACATTCTCCTGCTTGGCAATCTTGAACGTGCCCAAAAGCCCGGTGTGTTCCGCATGGGGCCCGCCGCAGATCTCCTTGGAAAAATCGCCTATAGAGTAGGTCTTTACGACCTCGCCGTACTTACTCTCGAAAAGTCCGGTAAAGCCCTCTTTTTTGGCCTCTTCAAGCGTCATTTCCTTCATTACGACGGGTAAATCGCGCTTTATAACGTCGTTTACCATGTCCTCCACCGCCTTTACTTCCTCCGGCGTGAGCTTGCGCGCGAAGTTGAAATCGAAGCGGAGCCGCTCCTCGGTTATGTTGGAGCCCTTTTGGCAGATCTCCTCGGAGCATACCTTTTTGAGCGCGGCCTGCAATAAGTGGGTCGCGGTATGCAGGTAAGTTGTCTCCTCCTTATGGTCCGCGAGGCCGCAGGCGAATTTCTGCTCGCTGCCCGCGCGCGACTTGGCCTGATGCTCCGCAAACGCCGCGTTGTATCCCTCAATATCCACGGTCAAGCCCTTTTCGGCCGCCATTTCGCGGGTGATCTCCACGGGGAAGCCGTAGGTGTCGTACAGGTGGAAAGCCGTCACGCCGTCGATCGCCCCGCCCGCGGGGAGAGTGGACGCGACCTTTTCAAACTCCCTGATGCCCTGCGCGAGCGTCTTGGAGAACTTCGCCTCCTCCTTGTCGAGCTCTTCCTTTATCTTGGCGGAGTTTTCTACGAGCTCGGGATAGATGTCCGCGTACTTTTCCGTTATCTTTGCGGAAATTTCACTCAATGCGCCGCCCGGAAGGCCGATGTTCCTCCCGAAGCGCACGGCGCGGCGGATAATCCGCCTTAAAATATAGCCCTGGTCGGTATTGGAAGGCACCACGCCCTTGGGATCGCCGAGCATAAACGTGGCGGTGCGCACGTGGTCGAGCACGACGCGGAAGGCCTTTGTCACCTCGCCGCCCTCGGTGTACTTCCTGCCCGTAATGGACTCTATCTTTTGTATCGCGCCCTCGAAAATATCCGTCTCGTAGACGCTGTCTTTGCCGTTGAGTATACAGAGAGTGCGCTCCAACCCCATGCCCGTATCGACGTTGCGCTGGGCGAGGGGCTCGTACTTGCCCTGCTCGTTTTTGTTGTACTGCATGAACACGTCGTTCCATATCTCGAGGAAGGTGCCGGCCGGGGCCTTTTCAAACTCGTCGCTTCCCAGCTTGTCCGCCTCCGCATGGTTGCGTATTATGTGCATTTCCGTATCCGGACCGCAGGGTCCCGTTGTGCCCGCGGGCCCCCACCAATTGCCGCCCTTGGGCAAAAAGTAGACGTTCTGCGGGAGTATGCCGCACTCTATCCACTTGTCCGCGCTCTCCGTGTCCTTCGGGCAATCCGCGTCGCCCGCAAAACAGGTCACGGCGATGTCCTCCACGGGTATGCCGAGGTATTTCTCGCTCGTTAAAAACTCGAACGACCAGGGGATCATCTCCTGCTTGAAATAATCGCCGAGCGACCAATTCCCTAGCATCTCGAAAAAGGTGCAGTGGGAGCTGTCCCCCACTTCGTCTATATCGCCCGTGCGCACGCATTTCTGCACGTCGGTGA
The DNA here is from genome assembly GCA_947629695.1 of uncultured Clostridia bacterium. Lineage (GTDB taxonomy): Bacteria > Bacillota > Clostridia > Christensenellales > Borkfalkiaceae > Coproplasma. Next base: position 1,913 of record CANREQ010000083.1, read on the forward strand.
GGCGCTTCCCGGCGGGGTGTTTTTCGCCCAACAGATAGGGCACGAGGGGGTGCATGCCCGCCGTCGTGAACAGCACCGTGGGGTCGTTTTCGGGTATGAGCGACGCGCTGGCTATCACCGCGTGGCCCTTTGCCGCAAAGAAATCGAGATATAACTTTCTTAAACTTTCGCTTGTGAATTTTTTCATTGTCATGACCTGTCCGCGTATTATATTTTGGTTTTTACTGCTTTTTCTCCACTTTATAGCCCTCTTTGCCGTCCTTTATGCTGTAACCGAGGGCTTCGATTTGGGCGCGGAGGCTATCCGCTTCCGCCCAATTTTTATTCTTTTTGGCTTCCCACCTCTTTGCGGCGAGGTTTTCCACTTCCTCCGGCACCGTCTCCGCGGTTTTTTGCTCCGCCTCCGCGAGATATTCCGCGGCGTCGCGCTTGAACAGGCCGAGCAGGGAATACGTGGCGCGCACCTGGGCGACGTCATCCGCACAGCTCTTATCGCCCGCGGCGCACTTGGCCGAAATGCCCTTAAACAGCGGGAAGAGTTCCGCAATAGCGAGCGCGGTGTTGAAATCGTCGTCCATGCACATATCGAATTTTTTATCTATTTCCTCGTTGCCGCCCGCGCCTTTGCCGAATTTTTCTTCCACTTCGGCTATAACGCGGTAGAACGACGACATATGCCTTTCCGCTTCGGGGAAAAAGTTGTCCGTTATGTTTATGTCGTTGTGGTAATTTGTCTGCAAAAGGGCGAATTTTATGCCCTCGGCGGTGTACTTTTCAAGCAGATCGCTAAGTAACAAACTGTTGTTGAGGCTCTTTGACATCTTCTGCCCGTTGACCTTTATCAGTCCGTTGTGCGTCCAATACTTTACAAAGCGTTTGCCCGTCAGGGACTCGGTCTGCGCGATTTCGTTTTCGTGGTGGGGGAAAATGAGGTCGCGCCCGCCGCCGTGTATATCAATCTGCTCGCCGAAAGCCGCGCGGTTCATGGCAGAGCACTCTATATGCCAGCCCGGCCGCCCGTTGCCCCAGGGAGAGGGCCAGCTTATCTCCCCCTCTTTTGCCGCTTTCCACAGCGCGAAGTCGGCGGGATTTCTCTTTTCCTCGCCGTTTTCTATGCGCACGCCGTCCATCATGTCCTCAACCGAGCGGTTGGACAGGCACCCGTAGCCCTTGAACGATGAGACGTCGAAGTACACATCGCCGCAGGGCACAGGATAGGCGTGGCCCGATTTTATCAACGCCTCTATAAAATCTATGATATTGTCGATATTTTCGGTTGCCTTCATCCAGACGGTGGGGTCGTCCACATCGAATTTGCGCATTACGCCGTCGATTTTCTCTATCATTTCCGCCGCGTATTTATCTGCGGGAACGCCAACCTCCCGCGCGCGGTTGATTATCTTGTCGTCAACGTCGGTATAGTTGCGGGCATAGGTCACTTCATATCCCTTCTTTTCGAGATACTTCCTTATTATGTCGTATATGAGCGCCTGGTAGGCGTGTCCGACATGCGCGTCGCCCGATACGGTTATCCCGCACGCGTACATTTTGACCTTGCCCTGCTCCAGGGGTATAAATTCTTCTTTAGTCCTCGTCAGAGTGTTGTATATTCGCATCCTTATTTTCTCCGGTCATAGCCTCGAGCTGTTTTATGCGCTCCTCGAGCGCGAAGGTGCGCTCCCTCAGCGCGCACAGCTCCTCCTTTACGGGGTCGGATTTATCCTGATACAGATCCACCCCTTCCTTGCTTCCTTCTATTCTCACCACCCGCGCGGGAACGCCGACTACCGTGGCGTGCGGAGGAACGTCCTTCAAAACCACCGCGCTCGCGCCGACCTTGGCGTAGTCGCCCACGGCGATGTTGCCCAGAATTTTCGCGCCGGCGGATATCACGCAATACCTGCCGACCGTCGGATGGCGCTTGCCCGTCTCCTTTCCCGTGCCGCCCAAAGTACAGCCCTGATACAGCACCGTGCCCGTGCCGACTTCCGCCGTCTCGCCTATCACGACGCCCTGTCCGTGGTCTATGAAAACCCCCGGCTCTATTTTTGCGGCCGGGTGAATTTCGATACCCGTGGTGAATTTGGTCCATTGGCTGACCATGCGGGCGAGCAATTTTAAGTGTATGCGGTAGAGGAAATTCGCCAGCCTGTGCCGCGAAAGAGCCTTGACCCCCGAATACGTGAGCCAGATCTCGAATTTATTTCTCGCGGCCGGGTCGTTGAGCTTTGCCGCGTTTATGTCCATTCTCAGTCTTTTGAAAAACATCGTACAATAATAATATTCCACGCGGCGGATTTTTGTCCGCCGGCGGGAGCGCCTTATCTATCAGGTCTTTGCCGACATCTTGAATACGTCGCGCGATTTGCCTATTACGAATATGTGGTCGCCCTCGCGGAACACGAAGTCGGGCATGGGCGCGGGGTCGAGGGTCTCCCCCCTCTTTATCGCGATTATATTCATCTTGTACTTCCTGCGCACGTCGAGCTCTATTATGGATTTGCCCTCCCACGCCTTTATTATGGGCACTTCGAATATGGCGTAGCCGTCGGAAAGCGCGACGTAATCGAATATGTTGTTGCCGTTGTGGCGTATGGCGAGCTTGTCCGCCGTTTCGCCGTCGGCATAGATTATCTCGTCCGCGCCTATGCGCCTTAAAAGCTCGCACTGCAGGTCGTCGCGCGCGCGGGAGGCCACGTACTTCGCGCCCAACTTTTTGAGCGTGATGGTGGTTATCATCGAAGCTTCGAGATTATCGCCCACGGTGACGAAACAGAGGTCGAACGAAGGAATATCCAGCGCGCTCAACACGTCCTCGTTGGTGTACTCGGCTATGCGCGCGTCCGCAAAATGGGGCGCGAGGCGGCTGATCCTCTCCTCCTTGTTGTCGAGGATCATAACGTCGTGACCCAAATCCTGCATTTTTTCGGCAAGGTGACTGCCCAACCTGCCCATACCGATGATAAGTATTGATTTTTTCATAAATTAACCTATGATTATCCTTTCCGCAACGCGCGATATCGTAACGGGTTTTTTGTCGTTTGAGAAGATGAGTATCAGCGTGTATCCGCCCACCCTTCCGAAATACATCAAAAAGATGAGGACGAGCTTGGATACGACGTGTAAATTTGCCGTTATCCCCTTTGACAGCCCGACGGTGCCTATCGCGGAGAATACCTCGAACACCACCGCGTCGAGCCCCGCCCCGCTGTTTACGCCGGCGATTATCAGCACACTTGTAACTATCATCAGAAGATACAGGCAAACTATGACGCTTGCCTGCGGGCCCGCGTCGTTTTCGAACCTGCGCCCGAAGATGTGCGCCTCGTCATGGCGGCGGGAGGTCGCAAGCGAAGTGAGTATGAAAACCGCGACGGTCGTCGTCTTTATTCCGCCCGCCGTGGAGCCGGGACTTCCGCCTATGAACATGAGGACGTCCGTCAAAGCTCCGCCCGCAGGGGAAATGCCCGCGTAGTCTATTGAGTTGAAGCCCGCCGTCCGCGGCGTAACCGCCATAAACAGCGTTGCGAGGACCTTTGTGCCCGCCCCTTTATCGCCTATGGTCGCGGGGTTGTTCCACTCGAACGCCATAAACAGCGCCCAGGGGATTATTATAAGAAAACCGGTGGTCGCAAGCACCACTTTGCTGTGGAAGGAAAACTTCTTGAAAT
>CANREQ010000084.1 GCA_947629695.1 uncultured Clostridia bacterium
CTGCGGGAATCCTCGTCGGAAGCAGGCACTTCCATATTCGCCCGCTCGGCGAGGAAGCGCACCGATTCCATAAACTCTATATTCTCCATTTCGGAGACAAATCTTATCACGTCGCCCGAAGCGCCGCAACCGAAGCAGTGATAAAACTGCCCGCCCTCGTTTATGGCAAACGACGGGGTCTTTTCATGGTGAAAGGGACAGCACGCCCAATAGCTTGTCCCCCGCTTTTCAAGGCTGAAATATCCCGAAGCGATGTCTACAATATTGATTTTTTCCTTTAAAGTCCTTAAAAACTCCTGATCCACACCGCTCATATGCCACAACCGTAATAACTTTTGAATGTCCGCCCGCTTTTATTGGGCCGGGCAGATATAATCAGCCGTTCAATTCGTCTATAAACGTCCAGCCGCCGGGGACGAAAAGCCTGTTGAAAGTGTATACCGCATATCTGTCCGTCATAGACGAAAGATAATCGCATACGACCTGCTCGGCCGGGTAAATTTCCATAAGTCTAATATATAAACCGGGCAGGCGCGAAGGATTCGACGTGAAATAATCGAACATTGCCGAGATCATCCGCTCCGCCTTTTCCTCTTCGCCGCGCGCATAGCCCGTTTGATAAACCCTCTCGAACATAAATGCACGCAGTTTGTCGCTCGCCTGTTTGACCTGCTCGCCGAGCTCCACATACGGCTTCCCCGCGCTCGTCTTGTACACCGACGAAATCGCGGTGTTTATCCTCTCCCGCGAGGTCGAGCCAAGCACTTCGATTATATCGGCGGGCACGTCGCCCGGTTGAAGTATGCCCGCGCGAATCGCGTCGTTCAAATCGTGGTTTATGTATGCTATTCTGTCGGCGATGTTTACGCACATGCCCTCCAAAGTAGCGGGTTTTAAGCCGAGCTTGTGATTTAAAATGCCGTCGCGCACCTCGCGCGTGAGATTAAGCCCTTTGCCGTCCTTTTCCAAAATTTCCACTACCCTTACGGATTGCTCGTTATGCCTGAACCCGTTGGAACAGAGCTTGGAAAGTATCCTTTCCCCGCTGTGCCCGAAGGGCGTATGCCCGAGGTCGTGGCCGAGCGCGATAGCTTCGGTCAGATCCTCGTTTAAGCTGAGGGCGCGCGCCATGGAACGGGCTATCTGCGCGACGTCGAGGGTGTGCGTGAGCCGTGTTACATAGTGGTCGCCTTCGGGGGAAAAGAAAACCTGCGTCTTGTTCTTGAGCCTTATAAACGCTTTGCTGTAAATTATCCTGTCCCTGTCGCGCTGATATTCCGTGCGCATTTCGCAGGGCTCTTCCGGCCTGTCTCTTCCGAGGGTATTTTCGCTTTTTGCCGCATAGGGCGAAAGAAAAGCGCGCTCGATTGCGTATGTCTTTTCTTTTATAGATGAAAATTTTTCCATTTTGACGGTTTTTTCTACATTATAATTACGATTTTTGCGCCCCGTTTTCCTTTTTTAAGTGAAAAATACAGGCAAAGCGGGGAAAGCCGCACTACTTTTTATTTTACTTGGCAAATCCGCCGCCGACGGAGAGCACCTCGCCCGTGACATAGGAGTTTTCGGCAAGATACACGCAGGCTTTTGCTACGTCCTGGCCCGTGCCAAGCCGTCCCAAAGGTATCTGCATTATCAGATCCTCCATCTCCACTTCGGAAAGGTGAGCGTTCATCTCGGTATCTATTACGCCCGGGGAAACGCAATTTACGCGCACAAACGAGGGGGCAAGCTCCTTGGCGAGAGCCTTGGTAAACGCGATGACCGCGCCCTTTGAAGCGGAATACGCGCTCTCGCAACTCGCCCCTACTTCCCCCCAGATCGAGCCGACGTTTATTATACAGCCGCCGCCGGAGCAAATCATGCTGTCGGCGACCTGCCTGCAACAGAGGAATACGCCGCGCGCGTTTACGCCGAAAATATTCTCCCAATCGGTAAGCGACGTCTCCTGCACGACCCGCACGATTGAGATCCCCGCGTTGTTTACAAGCACGTCCACTTTTCCGTATATGCGGAAAACCTCTTTGAACATTTCCTCCACCTGCTTTTCGTCGGACACGTCCGCGCGCATGAGCACGGGGCAGTAACCCTGCATGTTAAACTCCGACTGGGTGGCAAGCGCGCTTTCTTCGTCGTGGAAATAATTTAAAATCACCTCGTAGCCCTGCTGCAAAAATTCCTGCGCAACGGCCTTGCCTATTCCCTTTGTTCCGCCCGTTATCAATACGGTTTTCATAAAACTGTCTCCATAACCTTTTGGGCCGTGAGCGATGCGTCTAACCCGTCGGTATCTACGATTTTATCGGCCACGCCCTCGTAAACAGGCTCTCTTTGAGCCAGAATTTGCACTACTCTGTCACGCATAGTACCATTCAAAAGCGGTCTGTTAGTGCTGTTTTTAAGCCTTTTTATGAGATTTTCGGCCTCTGTGCGGAGATAAACAAGCTTTGCGGCGTTTTTTATCGCGGCGACGTTTTCTTCGCTTAAAACCGCCCCTCCGCCCAATGAAATGATGAGTTTATCGCCGTGCGAAAGGCAATCCTTTATCGTCTGCCCCTCGATTTTGCGGAAATATCCCTCGCCGTAACGCGCGAAAATATCGTTTATCGGCCCGTATATCTTTTCGATTTCGGCGTCGGTATCCACAAGCTTGTAGCCGTATTTTTCGGCTATAACGGCGGCGACTGTCGATTTACCGCACCCCATCATTCCGCACAGCGCGATATTCATAACTTGAAGCTCTCCGCCGCAAGTATATAACTGTTTTTGCCGAAGCCGCAGATAACGCCCTTGCACACTTCTGAAATCACAGACTTGGAGCGAAATTCTTCGCGCGCATGAACGTTGGACATATGCACCTCCACTACGGGAATATCGACGGAAGTTATAGCGTCGCGTATCGCGTAGCTGTAATGGGTGTACGCGCCGGCGTTTAAAATAATCGCGTCGGCACGGGCATTGTGGATAGCCGTGCAGATTTCGCCCTCGCAATTGCTTTGAAAAAACTCACACTCGTCGCCTTTCAGATACTCGGCTATTTGCCTGTTGATCTGTTCGAGCGTTTGGTCGCCGTACACATTCCTTTCCCGCTTGCCCGTCATATCGAGGTTTACGCCGTTGATAAAGAGAAATTTCATTTTCATGCTCCTTCGCAATATTTATTGTAAAACGCCGTGGCCTGCTCCTCGTCCGCCTTTATGCCGAAGAAGATGCAATCCGCGTAGTATGCCTGATAAAACAGCATGGATCGCCCGTTTACCGCCTTTTTGCCGAGCGACTGCGCGATTTTCAAAAATTCGCTCTGTATGGGATCGTAAATGAGATCCACCGCGGCTTCGCATCGAGCCAAAACCTCTGACGGAACGGGTGAAAGCCCCACGCTTTCGTGCATTCCCACTCCCGTCGCGTTGACTATAAGATAGCGCGGCACGGCCGTAACCCTTTCAATCGCCTTGATACCGCCAAACTCAAGCGCGAGGGCCTGCGCTTTTTGCGGCGTGCGATTGTATACTTCCACCTCCGCGCCCGCGTCAGCAAGCTTCTTCGCGACGCTCCTTCCCGCGCCGCCCGCGCCGAGCACCAACGCCTTTTTACCGCTCACCTCTATTCCGTTTGAGGAAATGAGGCGCATAAATCCGAGACCGTCGGTATTGTGACCCGAAAGGTCCGCGCAGTTTACGGTGTTGACCGCGCCGAAAATGCGCGCGTCGCCGTTTACCGATTTCAATTTCGGGATTATCGATATTTTATACGGGATTGTTACGTTGAGCCCGTCGTAATTTTCAAGTAAACTTTCTATCTCTTCTTCGAATTTTTCTTCCGCGACGGATACGCGCCCGTAGGAGATCTTCTTGCCCATTTCACCCGCAATGAACGCGTGGATGGGCGGGCTTGCCGAGCCGGATACGTCTCTCCCGATCACCGCAAGTTTAATCATTTTTAACCCCCTGTTTTTTGCGCACATTCTTCTATCAATGCGCAATATTTATCATAGTCGAGCTTGATTTCCCGCCATTCGCCCTTATTTGAAGGCGCAATAACGGAAATTTCCGCCCTGTCAGAGTTCTTTTTATCGTATTTGGCAGCAGAGACGTCAATCATTTTGGGTATCGACGGCAACGCGGCCTTAATGAGTTTCCTAAGCATATCGGCGTATTCGCCGCCGCAAACGCCGAGCTTTTGGGCTATGTACAGCTCGTAATACATGCCGATAAGCACAAACTCGCCGTGGGAGCGGCGTTTGTAGCGCAGTTCGAAGGCGTGCCCCGTCGTGTGGCCGAGGTTGAGGGAACGCCTCTCGCCCCTGTCCCTCTCGTCCTTCATGACGACTTCAGCTTTGTGCCTTATGCAAGCCGGAGTGATTTCGCCCAAAAAGCCCCTGTCTTTAATATGAGGAAGATTGGAGGCCAGCGCATCGAAAATGCCGCCGTCGAGAGCGCCGTACTTGATTATCTCCCCCAACCCGCAACGTATTTCACGGACGGGAAGGGTATTTAAAAAGAGCGGATCGACTATTACGCGGCGGGGCTGATAAAAGGAACCCACGACGTTTTTCACGCCGCACATATCTACCGCCGTCTTACCGCCTACGGAACTGTCAACCTGCGCAAGCAACGTGGTCGGTATCTGTACAAGGTCCGCACCGCGCATATAAAGCGACGCGGCAAGGCCGGCAATATCGCCCACTACACCGCCGCCCAAAGCCAAAACGCAAGATTTTCTCGTCATTCCCGCCTCTATCATACCCTTTAAAATGGAATGAAGTACGCCGTAATTCTTGCTCTTTTCGCCTGCTTTTATCGCAAAAACGTGCGCACGGGGGAAATTTTCCCTAATCTCGGCAGAATACAGGGAAAGCACGTTGTCGTCGGTCACCAAAAAGCAATCCGCACCGTCGGTATCAGCGCAAAAGCTTGAAAACGCCCCGACCCCGCAGGAAATTTCACTGTGAGACGAAGGGGTATCTATAACTATCTTTTCCATGATATTCAAGGCAGTAGATCGTACCGCTCCTTTACCTCCCGCATGTTGTCGCCGCCCAATCTCTCGCTTACAACACCCGCAAGCGCAGAGCATAGCACGCTTTCAAGCACTATCTCGCACGCGCATATCGCGCACACGTCACTGCGCTCGTTGGAGGCAATGCAGGGATCGCCCGTGGATATATCCACGGTCTTTAATCCCTTTGCCAAAGTCGGTATGGGTTTCATCGCCGCGCGAAGGACTATTTCCCCGCCGTTGGACATGCCGCCTTCTATGCCGCCAGCGTTGTTGGTTTTTCTGTAATATTTGCCGTCTTTTATAAAAATTTCGTCGTGTACCCCGCTCCCCGCAAGGCGCGCGCCTTCAAAGCCGAGGCCGACTTCCACGCCCTTTATCGCCTGTACGCTCATCAGCGCGCCGCAAAGGATCGCGTCCAACTTTTTATCGTAAGTCATGCAACTGCCGAAGCCGCTTTTG
>CANREQ010000085.1 GCA_947629695.1 uncultured Clostridia bacterium
GTCGATGTCCGCCACCGCGCCGATAAAGTCGAACTTCTTGGAAGCGATGTCGATATGAAGGGTTTTCAGGCGGTGCACAAACGCGCGGCAACGGTCGGTCTTGGGCTCGTCGAACACCTGCTTGGGCGTGCCCTCTTCGTAGACGACTCCCTCGTCCATGTAAAATACCCGCGTGGATACATCGCGCGCAAACTTCATCTCGTGAGTAACTATCAGCATGGTCAGGCCCTGCTCCGCAAGACCGCGTATGACCGCCAGCACCTCGCCCACCATGGTAGGATCCAGCGCGCTTGTCGGCTCGTCAAAGAGTACGATCTCCGGTTGCATGCCCAAAGTGCGCGCAATGGCCACGCGCTGTTTCTGCCCGCCCGAAAGCTCGTCGGGATAGTTTAGCTCCTTTTCCGCAAGGCCCACGCCGGCCAGCAATCGCATACCCCGTTCATAGGCCTCCTGGCGGCTGCAGCCGAGCAATTCCACGGGCCCGAGCATGATATTTTCAATTACGGTCAGATGAGCGAAGAGGTTAAAGCTCTGGAATACCATTCCCATGCGGCGGCGCACTTCGCCGAGCTTGGACTGCTTGACGCCCGTCACAGGCCGGCCCAACACCTCTATCTGTCCCTCGGTAGGCGTTTCCAGCCTGTTGATACAGCGCAGGAAAGTGCTCTTGCCCGTACCAGACGGGCCGATTATGGAGATAACGTCTCCCCTGTTTATCACGGCGTTTACGTCCTTTAAAGGAGTTGCGTTGGGGAAAACCTTCTTCAGATGGGAAACGGTTATAACCTGTTCCCCGCTTTGCGGTGCCGCAACCTCTTTTGCGGCTTCCGAAAGGGAAATATTCCTGTCCACTCCCTTGGGCTCCCTCTTTCTGCGGCGGGGGTCTATCTTTATCTCTATCAATCCGAGCAAAAATGTCAGGCACCACGCCAAAAGGAAATACAAAACCGCGGTCAAAATTAGCGGGAAAAACGCCTCAAAGGTGCGGCTTCGTATGAGGTCTGTTGCCTTGGTCAGATCCTGAACCGCGATGTAACCCACCACGGAAGTCATCTTTACCATGGAAATAAATTCGCCTTTGTAAACGGGCAAGACGTGCCGCGCCGCCTGGGGCGCGATTATCTTGGTAAACGTCTTGACGCGCCCGAAGCCCATTGCGGAAGCCGCCTCCCACTGGCCGTGGTCAACCGCGTCGATACCCGTGCGGAGCATTTCCGATACATATACGCCGAAATTTATGGAGAAGCCGATTATCGCGACGACTATCCCGTCTATCCGCGCGCCCGCAAACACCACGTAGAACAGCACCATCAACAGCACGAGGACGGGTATACCCTGTATCACGCGTATAAAGCCCGCGGTTATCTTAGAGACGACTTTGTTGCGGCCGCGGCGCAACATGCAAATGCCAAAGCCCAGCACAGTTCCCAAAAGGGCCGCGCTGATGGATATTAAAAAGGTAACGCCGAGGCCCGAAAGGATCATCTGCCAGCGGTCTTCCTGTACGAAATTCTTGTAAAAGCTGTTCCCGAGGCCCTTCCAGAAGCCCACGTCATCTGTATTCGAGCCCACGCCCAAGCCCATATCCCTGCCGCGGACGATAAACGTCATGCCGCCGTCATAATGGGCCGTGGCAAAGTCTATGATCGACTTTCTCTCTTCGGTTATGCTGATCGCGCCGGACACTATATCCGCATCGCCGCTTGTAAGCATCTGTATGAGCGAATCGAAGTTGGTATGGGTGATCTCCAGCTTCATCTGCAGTTGTTTTGCGATGAGCGAGACGAGCTCCACCTCATATCCGAGGGATTGTCCGTTTCCGCCGACGTAGCTCATGGGCTCCTGCGTGGAGTCGTGGGCATATCTGAGGGTACCGTTCTTGACCTCGTACTCCCCTACGTCTATGGTCTTGTTGCCGCCGTCGGCGCTCAGCCACTTTTCCTTCAGTGCGTCAAGAGTGCCGTCCTCCGCATATTTCCCTATTATTGCGCTGACGCTGTCCGTATACGGGCTGTTCTTTTGCAACCCCAACCCGTAGCTGTCCGAAGCCAACGTTTCGGGGAATAGCGCCAAATCTGTCTGCCTTGCCACGGCGAGCTGTGCGACGGGCAAGTCGTGCGCCACGGCGTCCACCGTGCCCCTCTGAAGGGCCAGAAGCATGGCGGGCACGTCATTGTAATACATAAAGTGACAGCCGCTTACCGCGCCGCTCACCACCTTATCGAAAATACTGCCCGACAATACGCCCACCGTAGCGCCCGCAAAATCGTCGAGCGTTTTGAAGCGGACGTCGAACTGCCCGCGGTTTGCGACTACCGCCACCACGCCGCCCGTGTAATTGGGCTCGGCGAAATTCACCTGTTCCGCCCGCTCCGCCGTCACGGTCATGCCCGCGGCGGATACGTCGTATGTGCTTTCGCCCCTGCCGTTGTTGGCAAGGCCCGCGAAGATGGATGGAAGCTCTACGCCCGTTATCTCCAGCCCGTAGCCCTTTGCCTTGCAGAAGCGGATCATAATATCTATATCGTACCCGACGATTTTATTGTCCTTTATATAGCAGAAGGGCGCGACGTCTGTCTTTACAGCCATACGGATTTTGCCGTTCGTAGCGGGGAAGGACGTATAATCCTCCACCACCTGCTTACTTTCGTCCGTGCCTATCCATATGCCGTCGATTTCCTCCAGCGTGCCGTCCGCCTTGATCTGCGCCAAAAATCCGTTATACTCGTCCCTCAACGCCGCGCCGCGGTCGGTCTTTGAAAACGCCGCCGCGTAGCTCTCCTGGACAAGCACCCCGGGGAGATATGTAACGCCGCTGTTTTCCATACACAAAAGACGGGCGATAGGCTCGTCCATCAAGAATGCGGAGATCTTCCCCTGCACCAGCGCCAAGGCCAAATCGGGGACCTTGTCGTAATATTTCTTGTCCGCGTCCTTTATGAGGTTGTCGGTATGTACGTCAAAGGAGGAGCCCGTCATGATGCCGATAGCTTTCCCGTCCAATTGGCGTATATCGGTTATCGGTTCGCTCTCCTTCTTTGCGCAACTTGCGAGCAGACAGCCCCCAAGCAGCATGCAGACAAGGATGATACACAATGCAAGCGTAAGAAGGGATCTCCCCCTCTTCCTTGCCGCCTTTGTCCCGAAAATCAGATTGCTTTTCTTCATGTCATTTTCCTTTCAAACCGTTATATGGCTTCGCCATATGCAAAACCGCGGCGCGCCCATGCGAGCCCGCGTTTCCTTTTCGGAAACTTATAGGCTTTTAACCCTTTATGAGCCCCTTATCCCTCGCCAAATTTTCTATGCTCCTGTCGTAGGTCGCCTCCGCTTCCTTTGAAAAGAAGCAACCCGGCACGCCTTCGTTGTTGTCGCGGTGGTGCGCCACGCAGGCGCAACATTTACCATGGCGCGGGCAATCGTAAGTGCACGGGCAGGGCCTTGTATTGTCGCAAGCATTCATTAGTAATTTCCTCCTTAATCTTCCCCGTAAGTTTTATGATTTTCCCAATGATTTATTTTATCATATTTTCATTTCACGGCAACGGAAAAACTCCGCAAAATATGTAATCTTAACAATTTTTTACACAATCAAAACGGAAAAGGCGGCGGCCGTAAGGGTTTTATACGGCGGCCGGTTTAAGTCACAATTAAAAAATAACCGCCGAACCAAAACGCCGGCAGTTATTATGCGGATATATACTGCGTTTTTGGCGCCCGTAACGTGCCCCCGCGCTTTGATAAAAAGCAAAAGCGCTATGTACACAAAATTTTCCGTAAATCATTCTTTATTAGAAAATTATTCCTCAAATACGTGATTGTTTAGAATAAGTTTTTATGAAAAAAGCGAGGGCAAACGCCCTCGCCGATATATTTATGTATTGGTGCCCGTTTATAATTCCATCGCAAGATTTTTAAGTGCGGTAGCTAATCCTTTTTTATAGTTTTCCTTGTTCGCTGAAAAACTGTTAAAAGAACCGCTCACGTTTACAACAAATTCATAATAGTCGCTATATGCAGACATTACCGCTTTAACTTCATCTTTTAAGTCAGAATTGCGCACTTCTTTATAGATAGACTGTATTTTCACTTCATTCTCTTCAATGAAATCAAAGTTCTCCTTGTTATCTGCACGCGCCGTAGCTATTGCAATATTTATGTTATCGCTATATTTATCATTGTAAATCGCATCGTACCAATATTGATAGGTATCGTCGGCAATTTCATCCATACGCGTTTGTGATGCAGAAACGGCATCATAAAAGTCAGAAACTGACGCCCCGCCCTTGCAAGCGGCAAAACAAATCAGTACGCACATTGAAATTGCCATTAACAAGCAAGTCAATAATTTGGTTTTAAGGTGTTTCATATTATAATCTCCTTTGTTCTATTGATTTATTTATATCATATCCTACAAAATGTAGGAAGTCAAGTGTTTTCCTACATTTTGTCGTAAAATAATTTTGTGACAGGTAATGTTTTTGGAAAAAGATTAAAAGAATTAAGACTTGAAAAGGAACTTTCTCAACGTGCGCTCGGTGAGATATTCGGTGTATGTAATCAAACGATTAGCTTTTGGGAGAGCGGAAGTCGTGAACCGGATTTAGACCATTTACTGAGTATCTCTAAATATTTTGGGGTGACGGTCGATGATTTATTGGATGATAATAAATAGTAGGCCCGGCAAAATCTTTATTTAAAAATCGGGAGCCGTTTTTATTGACTGACCCTTTTCAAAATTTATGCTTTCTTTTAAGTGATAGATATCAAAATCAGATAGCGGCACCCGCCGACGGAGCGCAATGCTCTGTCGGCGGGTGCCGCTTTGTATATCAATATCCAATCAAAAATTGCGGAAAGCCCCCGCGCTTTGGGCTTTGCCACGCCTTGAACGCGTCACACTTTCCCGTCCTGGGCGCGCGCGCACATTTCGCAACGCCCGTATTCGTCGAGGGGCAACGGCCGCAGAACCTGCCTCAGCTCGTCGCGGATACCCCTTTTCAGCGGGTCGTCCGCGAAATCTTCAAAGTCGATCACCGGGTTGTATCCTTTGTGCCCGCAGATCTTGCACTCGTTTACGTACTTTTTCGCCGAAGGATTCCAATTGTCAAGATAAAGCGATTTGCCGCGCTTTGTGAATTTGCTGTGCGACATATTCCCCTCCAATGCCTTTTGTGCCGTAATTATATCACACAAACCCCCAAAACGCAATAGGTTGCGCC
>CANREQ010000086.1 GCA_947629695.1 uncultured Clostridia bacterium
GGAATATTTCCCAAATAACTTATGGCGCAAGCAGGGTTCCCCTGCGTTAGCGCGCCACAATTTGCGCATACCTGCGCCTCAGCGGGGTGAAGTTGCGTCATTATATTATCGTGCGCCCTTAAAAATGGCGCAACGAGGGGCAGAGCCCCTCAATATCACGAAAAATTTGCGCGTTCGCAATAACGCGCAAATTTTTGTGAACTTATTTATATGCGTTTAGCGGCAGCTTTGAATTTTTGTGCGGTAAGACGCACAAAAATTCAACAAACCCCGCGGCTAACCGCCGCGGGGTATATATATCAAATATTAAGTTTTATGTTCGGAATCCAACGCCTACGGTGCCGCATCGGCAAGGTGGGATAGAACCCGCGAAGCGCATATCTTTTATCGCCGCTTCTTCATAAACCGTATCTGCGTATTATCTTCCGCCGTTAAAGTTGTACATCGGAGTTTACCTTCCCTTTTCTTCGTTAGCTCTGCAATAAAGTCTCATAATCCACTCTCCTTGCGTTACTTTCCGGTTAGGTATATCAACGGGCGGTTGCCATAAGCTACCCGCTCGGGTGCCGAGAGAAACATTTTAAAATTTAAGTATTTCCGGCTTTCGCCGCTACGTATATGTCATATAGCTTACCTCTTTATTTTTGTTAGCGCTTAACAAATTTTGTAAGTTATTTTCTTTTTTCAATTACATTATAACATCAAATTTTCACTTGTCAATACCTTTTTTAAAAATTTTATGTGAAATTTAAAGGGAATTTTTCCCGGCGGGGGCGGGGCTGTTTCACTATTATATAATCGACAAGAAATAATTTTTGCCCGTATTTCTTCAGCAAAGCGCGGATTTGGGTAAAATATAATGAAATTTCCTCAAAATTGCCTTAAAAATGCTTTAACATTTGCGTTTGGACGGTGGTATAATGTAGCAGTTGAAAAACCGAAACTCTATTTTCACGGAAGTATTTTTATGTTTCCTATCGTTGTAGACAATCCCATTGGATTTGTGGCGGTGCTCGCCCTCATCTTTGCTTTTACCAAGTTTATCGGGCTTGCGTTCAGGCATTACGGCCTGCCGGAAGTGCTGGGCTTTATCATCGCGGGCATATTGCTCGGCCCCGCGGTGTTCGGCGATTTCTGCGGCGGGTGCATAATAGGCTATTCGGGGCAGGGCTATACCGCGCTTTTCAGCCTCGACGGGGAGGGCACCGTATTCGGCCGCTCCGCAATAGAGCTGTTCTCCAAGATAGGCGTACTGCTTCTGATGTTCTCCACCGGGCTGGAGACGGATATCGAAAAGCTTAAAAAGACGGGTCTTACCGCGACTCTCGTGGCGTGCGCGGGCGTGGCTCTTCCCATGGGGCTGGGGATACTCGTCTGCCTGCCGTTCGGCTCTATCGGGCTGGGGCCGCAACATATCGTGCGCTGTGTGTTCGTGGGCGCGGTGCTCACGGCAACTTCCGTCGCCATAACCGTCTCCGTTTTCAAGGAGATGGGGGTGATTTCCTCCAAGCTGGGCACAACAATAGTGTCCGCCGCGATAATCGACGACGTGATAGGCATTGTCGTGCTCTCCGTTCTGACGGCGATAGCAAAGGGCGGCAACGCGGAGGGCGGCAACGCTTTCGACGCGTTCAAGGCCACGCCCTACGGCACGATCATAATGATAGTCGCCTTCTTCGTGTTCGCGATAGGAATGGGCTTCCCCATATCCAAACTCTACCGCTTTATGCAAAAGCGCTGGCCGGATACGCACCGCATACCCGTCTTTTCGCTCATCATCTGCTTTTCCTACGTGTGGCTTGCCGAAGAGGTGTTCGGCGTTGCGGATATAACGGGCGCGTTCCTCGCGGGCGTAATACTTTCCACCGACCACCGCGCGAGCGAATACACTGACCAAGCCGTTGACGCGAGCACATACACCCTGTTCGCGCCCGTGTTTTTCGCCAATATCGGCATTACAAACATAACGTTCAAGGGGATGAGCGGGCTAATCGTGCTGTTCACCTTCCTCGCCGTGCTCGTCGGAC
Organism: uncultured Clostridia bacterium; assembly: GCA_947629695.1. Lineage (GTDB taxonomy): Bacteria > Bacillota > Clostridia > Christensenellales > Borkfalkiaceae > Coproplasma. Next base: position 2,028 of record CANREQ010000086.1, read on the forward strand.
TTTTGGGCAAGGTGATAGGTTGCGGGACGGTGGCCAAGCTTTCGCACTATACCCTGCGTGAAAGCGCGGTCTGCGGCGTTGGCATGATGGCGAGGGGGGAAGTCGCGCTCATAGTTACGGCTACGGCGATGAGCCCCGACCTCGGCACAAACGCGCTCCCGCCCGAATTTATGCTGATGACGGTCATGCTCATTCTCATTTCCTCCATACTCACGCCCATACTTTTAAAGGTCATGTACAAGAGGAACCCGCCCGAAGAGCGGCCGTCGGACAATGCGGCGGACGGCGGCGGGGGAGAGGGACCTGCGCCTTCCGACGGGGGGGATTGAAACCGCGGCGGAAATTGCCGAGTAAAGATAAAATTTCGCGCTACACCCCGCAATATGCCGCGGCGAGCGCAAAATACCCCGCGCGGAAATTTTCCGCGCGGGGTATTTTTATGCTTTTTGATCATGATAACGCTTTGTTGTTTTACGCAAGATAGAATTTATCGTCAACCTTGATGACATTAACTTCCGTCGCCTTTTCGCCGAGTATTATTTTGGTGGCCGCAAGCTCGTTCGTCTTGCCCTCGAAGTCAAAATCTATCTTCGTGCTTTCGGTGGCGGCAATGTGCAAAACGTCGCCGCCCGGGGTCTTTATAAGGTTGCCGGCTTTAATCATATCGCTCTCGTCTATCGTCACGATACAGCCCTCGCCTAGGCGCTCTTCCGCGGCTATCTGCGGGGTGGCGTCGAGTATGCCCGTGCCGCCGTAAACCACGTACTTGGGGTGTGAGGAGGTGAACTCCGAATGCATGCGCATCGTGTAAGTCGCGTCGTCGAGTTTTTTGCCCAACTTTTTGAAAAATCCGCTGACCTTGCCCTCTTTCTTTTCCCCGTCGCTCTCATTTTGCGCGGCTTGGGCGGTTATTTCCTCTTCGGTCTGCTCCGCGTCTCCGGCGGCTTGTCCGGATTTCTCTTTTGACATTATTCGGCCTCCCCGCTCTTTTCGGGCAGTTGGTTTTTGATAGTGACGTCAAGCTGGTTGAAGGGTATTTCTATGCCGTTTGCCGCCAGGCCGTTGACTATTGCGTCGTTGAGCGCGAATTTGACCGTCCAATAATCGCCGCTGTTGCACCATACGCGCACGGTGAAATCGAGGGAACTCTCGCCCATGTTGCTCAGCTCTATGAAGGGGGCGGGGTCGCGGAATACGAGGTTGTTTGCCGCGCACACGCCGCGGATGACTTCCTTGGCTTTGGCAAGATCCGTCCCGTAAGCGACAGAGGCCACAATATCCACGCGGCGGGTATTCTTCGCCGAGTTGTTGACTATCACGCCGTTTGCAAGCGAGCCGTTGGGGATAACCACCGCCCTGTTATCGGGGGTGACAATGTGAGTATAGAAGAGCTTAATGTCCTCAACCGTGCCCTCCTGGCCGTTGGATACGATGTAATCGCCTATCTTGAAGGGGCGCATTATTATTATGATAACGCCGCCCGCGAAGTTGGCAAGCGTGCCCTGTACGGCGAGGGAAACGCCTATGCCTATGGAGGCTATCAATGCGGAAATGGAAGCCGTCTCTATGCCGACGTAGCCGATGAGGCAGGCAAGCACTACGGCTTTAAGCGCAATTCTCAAACATTGAGTGCCGACGCGCGAAAGCGTTTCGTCCGCGTTTCTCTTCTGCAGGTGTTTGTATATCTTCTTGGTGATGAAGTTTATCACCTTGAAGGATACGATCAAAAGCACCAGCGCGATGAGTATCTTAATGCCGACGTTGAGCACCCAATTGACTATCGTGTTCCATACCGCGGACCAATCGATCCCGGAGTTTGAAGCTGTTTCGGCGGCCTGCTCCGCAGTTTCGCCGCTCGCTTCGAGCAAGTTGAGCATCATAAGATTTTTACCTCTTTAATAAAAAGATTTATTTCCTTCCGGAAATACGGACAGTATTATACTACATGGTATTTTGTTTTGCAACTACGTTTTCGGAGAAAATGTTGTGAAATTTCCCACATTTTTGCCGAAGGAGATGATGGGAGTGCACGGTTACAGCACTCTGCCATCACCCGCTACGCGGGGGAAGCTCCCGCGTTAGCGGGTGATGGGAGGCTCCCACCTGTCGCTAACGCGACACCCTCCCCCCCCCAGAGGAAGAGGGCAAGGATAAGTCGTCACCCTGAGCGGAGTGAGCATAGCGAACGAAGTCGAACGGGTCCCCCTGTCTTGAGTGGGAAAGCCGTTTTATCGTTGCTCCCTACCACCACGTGGGGGATTCCTCCACTCAATCGAGTGCTTCGCACTCTCAATCGGTCGGAATGACAACACATTAAATATCGGATTACGTTTTCATCCCCTCAGTCTGCTACGCAGACAGCTCCCCTTATAAATAAATGGAGCCAAGGGGCCGTCACCCTGAGCGAAGCGTAGCGGAGTCGAATGGGTCCCCCTGTCCTAAGTGGAAAAGCCGTTTCATCGTTGCCCCCTACCACCGCGCTCGTCCTTACTATTAAGGGGAGCCAAGGCATGTCGTCACCCTGCCCTCCGTCACCCTGAGCGGAGTGAGCGTAGCGAACGAAGTCGAACGGGTCCCCCTGTCCTGAGTGGGAAAGCCGTTTCAACATTATTCCCTACCACCATAAGGGGGATTCCTCCACTCAATCGCCCGCTAACGCGGGTCTCAATCGGTTTCCGAAAATTTTTGCGTTTAAGCAAAAATTTTACGCAAACCATCGGGCTGTGCCCTCGGGCGGAATGACAACACTTTAAATATCGGGTTAAATTTTAATCCCCTCAGTCGCCATTCGGCGACAGCTCCCCTTAGCGTCATCGACGCCAAGGGGAGCCAAGGCGTGCCGTCACCCTGCCCTCCGTCACCCTGAGCAAGCGAAGCGCGCCGAACGGGTCCCCCTGTCCTAAGTGGAAAAGCCGTTTCATCGTTGCTCCCTACCACCACACGGGGGATTCCTCGACTACGCGCTTTGCGCTACGCTCGGAATGACAAAACATTAAATATCGGATTACGTTTTCATCCCCTCAGTCTGCTACGCAGACAGCTCCCCTAACCCTACGGGTTCAGGGCGCTATATGGTGAAAGCGGCGCGGAATATTTCCTAAATAATTTACGGCGCAAGCAGGGTTCCCCTGCGTTAGCGCGACACAATTTGCGCATACCTACGCCTCGGC
>CANREQ010000087.1 GCA_947629695.1 uncultured Clostridia bacterium
CGCAATACTGTGTCAGGCTCCGCGCCGCTTTGGTCGTGTACGTCTGTGTACACTCCCTGCAGTCGGTGCTCGCCTTCCTTGTCTTGCTCGCTTCTATGCGTTTACTCACTTCGTAATTACAAGTTTATCCGAACTTTTTCTTAATAATTGCCGCTCCCGCAATTTAATGTGTTGTCATTCCGACCGATTGAGAGTGCGAAGCACTCGATTGAGTGGAGGAATCCCCCGTGTGGTGGTAGGGTGTTGTTTGAAACGGCTTTCCCACTCAAGACAGGGGTTATTCGACTTCATTCGCCTAACGGCTCATTTCGCTTTGTGAAAATTTTTCGTAGGCCTCAAAATTTTCTACAAACCATCGGGCTATGCCCTCGGGCAGGGTGACGGGCAAGGCGACAATGCCCCCTTGGCTCCCTCTAATAATAGGGGGAGCTGTCGCCGTAGGCGACTGAGGGGATTAAATCGCAATCCGCCCTTATATTTGCCGAAACGCTGTCGCCTACCTAAAACCTGTCTAATCCGCAAAAGTCAAAAAAATTGAGGAGATATATTCCCCCGCTTGCAATTTAAATAAAAGAGTGATAAAATTATAAACGCTTGATAATACAGAGGATAAAGTATGAAAAAGTCGGTTATCTTTGTCTTTTCGGCGATAATGGCGGCGGCCCTGTGCGCTTTTACGGCGTGCAACGCGAAGAAGGAACCGCCCGAAACATTTAACCCCCGCGACGACGCGACGGTTACGGTGTTTACTACCAACGACATGCACGGCAATGTGGCAAACGACGAGAAAAACAAGATGATAGGCGTGGTGCAGGCGGCCCGCATAAAGGCTTCCACCCCCAATGCGCTCCTCGTGGACGCGGGCGACGCGACCCAGGGCGCTTCGTTTGCCTCTGTCTCGCAGGGCGCGGACGTGGTGAGGATGATGAACGAAGCCGGCTACGACCTCATGGCGGCAGGCAATCACGAATTTGATTACGGCGCGGACGTGCTCCTCGAAAACAAAGGGCTTGCCGATTTCCCCATACTCGCCGCAAACGTGAAAAAGGACGGCAAACCGCTGTTGGATAGCTCCGCCGTGCTCGAAGTCGCGGATTATAAAATAGGCTTTATCGGGCTGACGACGATCTCCACCGCTACGTCTACAAATCCAACGCTCCTTTCGGGCGTTACGTTTGAGGACGAAGTGCAGGCGGCAAAGCAGGAGATAGCCTCCCTCAAAGGCGAAACGGACGCTATTGTGCTCGTCTGCCATATGGGCGACAACGAAAAGGCCGTTTCCCGCACGAGCGAACAGCTTATAAACGCGCTCACCGTCGAAGAGCGGAAGGAAGTATCCGCCGTCATCGACGGGCACAGCCACACCGTGGAGGACAAGACGGTGCAGGACATCCCCGTTATCCAGACGGGCGTAAATTTCGCAAATATCGGCAAGCTCACCTTAGCTTTTAAGGACGGCGAGGACGGGGCGGTTGTGACATGCGAGGGCGAAGTGCTCGGCTACGACGAGGCGATGGGATACGGCGCGACCGCGGCGGGAGAGCAAAAGGCGCAAAAAGTAAAGGAAAAGCTGGACGCTATCTCACTCCAACAGGACGAAATTCTTAAAGAGGTCCTCTGCAATATAGACCATCCGCTTTTCGGCGGCTACGTCTGCTACAACTATGTGGAATCGCGCGTCGTGGAGACGAGTTACGGCGACTTTGTGACCGACGCTTTCAGATATTACGCCGACAAATTCGCGGAGAACGAAAAACTCGGCCTCCCCGTAGTGGCGGTGGAGAACGGCGGCGGAATTTCCCAAAGCCTGCCCACATGGTACTCCGGCGGCGGGGAAGTGACCGTCGGCGACGTCATGAACGCTTTTAACCACGGCAATTTGGTGGAAGTTTTGAAAGTCTCCCCGGCGGAGCTGTATGCGGCGATAGAAAAGGGACTTGTCACGACGGGCCAGAGCGATACGGGCCTGCTTGAGTGCGCAAAACCGAGCGGCTCTTTCCTGCAATGCAGCGGATTTACCTATACCTACGATCCCGCTGGCGATGCGGGCAAAAAAGTTACTGAAGTCAAACTTGCAAACGGCACGGTGCTCGATCGCGGCGACGGGGAAAATAAAATTCTCCTTGCCACCAACAACTACGTCTCTTCATCCTTTGCAAACGGGGAGAAGCTCGGCGAGCTCGGCGGCGAGGACGTGCTCATACAGGATTACATTTTGTACTTAAGCGGGCAGAACGGCGGCGTTCTGGACTATGATTGCGACTACGGCCGCATCAAAATAGCTAACGACAAATCGCCCGATACATACACGGCAAAAATCGCCGTACTGAAGGGGGACGAAGCCCGGGCAAACCAAAGCTTTACCCTCTCCGTGGACGGCGGGACGGCCGAAGAAGTCATGACGGACGATGAGGGATATATAACGGTCGAGCTTACCAAGGGCGCGCACTATCTGTACCTTTCGGGCGGGAGCAACTTCGTGTATGTCAACAACTACTCCGGCACGGGAGTTGCGCCTGGAGAAGAGGAAAATCCCGACTACTACACGAAAGAGGGTTACTATAAATTCGCGTTTATCATTCCCGGCGGCGATAATTGAGAACCCGCCCGCGGCGGCGCGGTTTTAAATTAAATAAAAAATAATTCATATTTGTTATACAGGAGGAAACAACAATGGAAATATCGAAGAAGTCAGAGGGCAACTCGCTTGAAATATCGCTTACGGGCCGCCTCGATACGACCACCGCGCCCCTTTTGGAGGCAGAGCTCAAGCGCAGTATAGAAGGGGTCAAGGAGCTGTATTTCGACTTCTCCGCCCTCGAATATCTTTCGTCGGCGGGTCTGCGCGTGCTTCTGGCGGCGCAGAAAGTCATGAACAAACAGGGCAAAATGGTCATCCGCAATGTAAACGAAACCATAGGCGAAGTTTTCGAGATTACGGGCTTTTCGGAAATTCTCACCGTTGAATAAAATCGAAAAAGGCAAAAATTATGAAAGAACTTACAATAGACGCTACGGTCGGCAACATAGACAGGGTGACCGAGTTTGTCAACGGCTTGCTCGAAGAGCACGGCTGTTCGCTCAAAGTGCAGATGCAGATAGATATTGCCATTGACGAGCTGTTCGGCAATATCGCAAGCTATGCCTACAACCCCGAAGTCGGACCCGCCACCGTGCGCGTGGAGCTTAACGAAAATCCCCTCGCCGTGGTCATCACATTCATAGATCACGGCGTGCCCTACGACCCCTTGAAAAAGGAGGACCCCGACATAAAGCTGTCTGCCGAAGAGCGCGAAATAGGCGGGTTGGGCATTTACATGGTCAAAAAGACCATGGACGGAATATCTTACGAATACAAGAACGGACAAAATATTCTTACCATAACGAAAAAAATATAACAGAGGATTTGCCCATGAAAAATCCCGTGTTCAGAAAGAAGAGCCTGGACAGAGTATCCTCGCCCGAAGAGCTCAACGATTACATAAGGGTGACGAGTCCCGGTATATGGATCGCGCTTGCGGCTGTTCTGATAATGATAGCCGGCTTTATCGTCTGGGGTATAGTCGGAAAACTCGAAACAAAAGTAAACTCGGTTGCCGTCTCCGAACAGGGGACGGTCGTTTGCTACGTAAAGGAAGCGGACATAGGCAAAGTCGATAAAGGCGATACCGTGCGCTTGGGCGGCGATGAGTTTGCAATCGAAGACATTTCGGCCGAGCCCGTAAAAGTAGGGGCGGGCGCGCCGCTGTCGGAATACGCGTTGCGCGTTGGCGGGCTCACCGAGGGCGAATGGGTGTACAAAGTGCGGTTTGCATGTGAAATCCCTGCGGGCGTGTACGGCGCGGCCATAGTGACCGACAGCGTTTCGCCCATATCCTTTTTGTTTAACTGAGGTGGGTCATGCCTGATAAAAAGCGAGCAAACCCCATAAAAAAAGGAGTGGCAAAGGTGCCCGTCGTGATGCAGATGGAGGCCCTCGAATGCGGGGCCGCCGCGCTAACCATGATACTTGCCTATTACGGCAAGTGGCTTCCCCTCGAAAGGGTGCGCGCCGACTGCGGCGTTTCCCGCGACGGCTCCAACGCGCTCAACATTTTAAAGGCCGCGCGCAGTTACGGCCTCGAGGCCAAAGGGTACAGATACGAGCCGCAAAGGCTGAAAGAGCGCGGCACATTACCCTGCATAATACATTGGAATTTCAACCACTTTGTCGTGCTGTGCGGATTCAGGGGCAACAAGGCGGTAATAAACGACCCCGCAAAGGGCAATTACACCGTCTCTATGGAGACTTTCGACGATAGTTTTACGGGCATATGCCTTATGTTCGCGCCAACCGACGCCTTCGAGGCGGGCGGCAAGCCAAAGAGCGTGATGTCGTTTGCAAAGAAGAGGCTTACGGGCGCGGGCGTTGCGATAACTTTCGTCGTGATAACCACCGTTTTACTTTCGCTCATCGGCATAATCCAGCCCGTATTTTCGCGCGTGTTCCTCGACAGAATTCTGACAAACGAAAATCCCGGTTTTTTCCCTTCTTCGCGCTGTTCGCGGCAGTCGGCGTTTTGCAGCTTGTCGTCGCCTTTTGCGAGGCGCACTCCTTGTGGAAGATAGAGGGCAAACTCGCGGCTGTCGGGGATACGTCTTTTATGTGGAAAGTGCTCAGAATGCCCCTGGAGTTTTTCTCACAGCGCATGGCGGGGGATATTCAACAGAGGCAAAAGGCAAACGGGAAAATAGCGCACGCTGGTTAATACTTTCGCGCCCCTCGTTCTCAATGCCGCGATGATGATATTCTACCTCGCCGTCATGGTGCGTTACAGCTGGATACTCACCCTCGTCGGGATAGCTTCGATAATACTCAACGTGTTTATGTCGCGCATAATATCCAAAAAGCGCGTAAATATTACCCGCGTGCAGATGCGCGACGAGGGCAAACTCGCCTCCGCCACAGTCGCGGGGATAGAGATGATAGAGACGATAAAAGCGAGCGGCGCGGAAAACGGATACTTCGAAAAGTGGGCGGGCTATCAGGCGAGCGTCAACACCCAGCAGGTGCGCT
>CANREQ010000088.1 GCA_947629695.1 uncultured Clostridia bacterium
GCTGGTGCTCGGAGACATCTCTACCGGGGCTTCCAACGACATAGAACGCGCCACGAAGATCGTGCGTTCTATGGTGACGAAGTTCGGCATGAGCGACAGGCTCGGCCTCGTGAGCTATTCGGACGATTCCCAGCCCATGTTTATAGGCCGCGATATGGCGGTGCACAGCCAATACTCCGACGAGACTGCCAAGATGATCGACGACGAAGTCCGTTCCATTATCGATACGCAGTTGGAGAGGGCGCGCAAGCTTTTGACGGATAACAGGAAGATACTCGACAATATGGCGAGGGTGCTTATCGAGCGCGAGGCCATTTATACCGACGAGGTTGAAATGCTCATGGCCGGCAAGTCTTATTCCGAAGTGCTTGAATATATGGACAAAAACGACGAGGAAGGCAATGCAAACCCCTTTAAGAGGTACGAAAGCGTTGCCCCCGAACAGGAATAATTTGCCGTAAAAATTCCGCTTTGAAAATTCCGTCGGGAAAAAGTTTCACGGGAAACAATTGCCGCGCTTTATAATTGCGGCGGCGAAAAGTTACGGCCGCAAGGGGCAAGCGTGAGAGCACGGACGGCCCAAAAAGCTTTAATGTTGCGGCCGCACCCGCGGAATGAAAGCGGAACGGGGGAAAGTATGGGAAAGATAATCTCGTTTTCAAACAAAAAAGGCGGCGTGGGAAAGACCACGACGGTCGTAAATATGGCGGCGTACTGTGCGGATTACGGAAAGCGCGTGCTCCTCGTCGATCTGGACAGCCAGGGCAACGCGACGACGGGGCTGGGCTTTTCCAAAAGCGCGCTTAAAAAATCCGTGTACGGCGTGCTGATAGACGACGAAAAAGTATCCAAAAACGTGCTCCCCACGCAGGTGCCGATGCTGGACATACTTCCCGCAAACGTCGATCTGTCGGGCGCGGAAGTCGATCTCGTCTACAAGCGCAACCGCGAGCAAATACTCAAAAACGCGCTTGCGGAGGTCAAGGACAATTACGATTACATATTCATAGATTGTCCCCCGTCTCTCGGGCTTTTGACGATAAACGCGTGGGTGGCTTCCGATTCCGTGATAATACCCCTGCAAAGCGAATACTACGCGATGGAGGGCGTGAGCCAGCTGATGAACACCATTTCCCTCGTCAAACAGCACCTCAACCCCAACATAAAGATAGAGGGCGTAGTCATCACAATGTACGACGGCCGCGCGATAATTTCAAGGCAAATCGCCGCCGAAATCAAGAAATTTTTCAAGAACAAACTGTACGAAATAATCATACCGCGCAACGTGCGCCTTTCCGAGGCCCCCAGCCACGGCAAACCCATTCTGCTCTACGACCCCAAATGCGTGGGCGCGAGGGCATACAAGGCGCTTACCGAGGAGTTTTTATCCCGCCAGAAGTGACCGGGCGGGGTAATTTCGCCGAGATATGCGCGAAGGGGAACAACCCCCGGCCCCGACGCTTTGACACTGTAAATTAAAGCGGGGCGGCGAAGGGCAATTCACAATTTTAAAAAGACAAATCGAGGAGAAAGTTTATGGCAAAGAAGGAAGAGAGGGGATTGGGCAAATCCTTTGAACAGCTTTTCGAGGATACGGGCGATGCGTTCAGCCGCGCCTACGAGGGCAGGGACATGTTTTCCTACACCGAGGAGGAGAAGAAAAACGCCGAGGAAATGCCCCTCGACAAAATCTATCCCAACCCCAACCAGCCGCGCAAAAATTTCGACGAGCAGGCGCTCAAAGAGCTTGCGGATTCCATAAAAAAGCACGGCGTGATAATGCCCATTGTCGTAAACGACGACGACTCCGGAAGGTACATGATAATCGCGGGCGAGAGGCGTTACCGTGCGACAAAGCTCGCCGGGCTGGACAGCTTGCCCGTCATAATACGAAGATATTCCGCGCGCGAGATAAAGGAAATTTCGCTCATCGAAAATTTACAGCGCGAGGATCTGAACCCTATCGAGGCGGCGTCCGCTATGAAACAGCTGATGGTCGATTATAAGCTGACGCAGGACGAACTTGCCGAGCGCATCGGCAAATCCCGCCCGGCAATTGCCAATACGCTCAGGCTGTTGTCGCTCACGCCAGAGGTAATGCAGATGGTGGCGGAAGGAAGGCTTTCCGCCGGACATGCGCGCACGCTTGTCCCCCTCGCCGCCGAGGATCAGATTTCCTTTGCGACGGACGCCGTGAAGAGCGGTATGTCCGTGCGCGCCCTCGAAAAAAAGGTGCGCGCCTACAATCTTTCGCCCGAGGCGGCCGATGAAAAGAAGAAGAAAAAGCGCGCTTTCACATCCATTGAGCTCCGCAATTTGGTGGAGCGCATGCGCTTTACCTTCCGCACCAAGGTCGGGCTTATCGGCAACGACGTAAAGGGCAGGATATACATAGATTATTATTCCCGCGACGATTTGGACAGGATTTCGGAGATACTTGATATAATCGATAAGCAGTGAGTTGTTTTTATGGAGGGGCGGCGATTTGTAATCGCCGCCCCTCCTTGGCTACCGCTAAACGCATATAAGCGTCGTTCTGCGGCGTTGCCTTTGCGTTTGCCCTTGGTCATTTACGTCTATGTAAACTCCCGTCGGGCAATCCGCAGGCGCCTTGCATAACTCGCTTCTATGCGTTTATAGACTTCGTAATTGCAGCTCCCGCAATAGGCGCCCCTTTTCAAAGGGGAGCTGTCGCCGAAGGCGACTGAGGGGATAAAAAGTAATCCGATATTTAATGTGTCGTCATTCCGACCGATTAAGAGTGCGAAGCACTCGATTGAGTGGAGGAATCCCCCACGTGGTGGTAGGGAGCAATGTTGAAACGGCTTTCCCACTCAAGACAGGGGGACCCATTCGGCGCGCTTCGCTTGCTCAGGGTGACGGCACGCCTTGGCTCCCTTTGCGCTAAGGACGAGCGCGGAGCTTCTCAAAACAGTGGACACCCACTGTTTTGCCGCGCGAGATGAGTGAGCGCATAGTGCAAGGCGCGAACGGTGACCGAGGCAAATGTTGTTCCTTACATTTGCCGAGACGCTGTCGCCGCAGGCGACTGAGGGGATTAAAAATACAACCCGCGAAAAAAATCAATGTAGGAGGAAATCAAAATGATAGATCCAGACGAGTGGTTTACGGATAATTCACAATTTAACAGGTGCGTAGCCTGCAAAAATTGCGTATACAGGGCAAAGACATACAAAGACGGCAGACCCATCCCGGAAGAGAGGCGCTACGAATGCGGCTTCTGTCAAGTTTATTTAGATAAGCCCACGGAAGTATATTTTTACGAAAAAGACTGCAAGTATAAATCAGAGGAATAAGTATGATAGGCGCAATAATCGGCGACATCGTAGGTAGTATCTATGAGTTTGACAACCACCGCTCAAAAGAATTTCCGCTGTTCGGCGATAAGTGCTTCTTCACGGACGACACGGTGATGACGCTTGCCGTCGGAAGGGCAATAAAACAATTTAAGGACGGCAATGCCGCGGATCTGTCGCGGGCGGCCGTGGAAAACATGCAAAAGTTGGGCAGACCTTATCCCGGGTGCGGCTACGGGGGCAGATTTTGGAGCTGGATATATACGGATAACCCCAAGCCGTACAAAAGTTACGGCAACGGCGCGGCAATGAGGGTAAGCGCGGCGGGCTTCGCGGCGGAAAGCGAACAAGAGGCCGCAATTTTGAGCAAGGCCGTTACGGAAATCAGCCACAACCACCCCGAAGGGATCAAGGGCGCGGAAGCGGTTGCGCTGGCCGTTTATTGGGCAAAGACGGGGGCGGATAAGCAGACGATAAGAAGGCACATAGAGGATTTGTACTATGATCTTGATTTTACGCTTGACGAAATACGCGCGACATACCGCTTCAACGAAACGTGCCAAGACACCGTGCCTCAGGCCATAGAGGCGTTTTTGGAGAGCGAAGATTTCGAGGACGCGATACGTTGCGCCATATCTGTGGGCGGAGACAGCGACACACTTGCGGCGATAACGGGCGGCATCGCGGAAGCGTATTACGGCGTGCCGTCGGAGCTTGAAAGGAAGGCGTTATCCTATCTGGACGACAATCTGAAAGCCGTATATAACGAGTGCAAAAAATATAACAAAACGGTGTAAAAAAAGAGGCGCAAGCGCGCCTCTTTTTTTACACTGCCGGGTTTATTCTCCCTTTTTGCTTGCCGCCCTGACCCCGTCAATAGTCGTTTTTATTGTCTTTGTCTCGTTGTAAGGGTCGGGAATATCCCTGAAAACAAAGGCGGAGTTTCTTCCCACCAGCGGGGCGGAATTGGAGCCGAAGATAATTCTTCCCGTATTGTGCCGCGCGATTTTATCGAGAAGGGAAACATACGCGTCGATCGCGCCTATCATAAGCATATCCATCGTCTTGAAATCGGTGCCGAACACCCCGGCACGGATGATCACCCTTTCCGTCGTCACGCAGTAGAACAGGTTGCGATAATAAAAGAACAGGTAGAGCGCAACCAAAATAAGCAAAACTACGGAAATGCCGAAAGAAATGCCGAAGTTCAGCGACTTGAAAGTGGGCTCGGCCGGTTCGGTTTCGCTCACCTCCAAAACGGATATTGCGGTGACAAAAAGCGCGAGTACCGCGGCACAAAAAATCAGGCACAGCGACCTGAAAAGCCAATATTTCAATTTGTCCGGTTTGTAGATTTTGATGATTTGCTCGTCGTCGTTGAGAATGGGAGCAAACCGTTCTTCGTGCGTCATAGATAGCTCCTTTGAATTTTTAGCGTTGCCGCTTTGTTGTGATGTTATTATATAATATTGGCGTTGCGTAGTCAAATATTTTTTGTTGTGCATAGGAGGGGCGGCGGAGAGTTTTCTCCGCCGCCCCTCCTATGCTCCCGCTAAACGCATATAAGCGTCGCATAACATTGTTGCGCTGCGGCAACCCTCAGTCACATACGTCTTTGTATGCTCCTTCGGGTTATCCTCGCGCGCCTCGTTCTGCTCGCTTCTATGC
>CANREQ010000089.1 GCA_947629695.1 uncultured Clostridia bacterium
TAAAAATGGCGCAACGAGGGGCAGAGCCCCTCAATATCACGAAAAATTTGCGCGTTCGCAATAACGCGCAAATTTTTGTGAACTTATTTATATGCGTTTTCCGGGAGTTAAAGAAAACACTTTGCAATCAAGGTCGGCACAATACTCCCCCATCTCCTCATACCCGCACGCAATGAAAAATCCTTCGCTTTCATCGGTGGGGAGGAGATAAATATCCGCCGCGCCGGCTTCTTTGAGTTTGGCTTCGGCAAATTCAAGCAAGGCTCTCCCGAGTCCATGGCGGCGGCAAGCCGCGTCCACGTAGATTTCGCGCACGTCGCCCCAACCTTCCTTGAAGCACCAATCGTTTATCATATCGTCTATCTGGAATATAACAAACCCGTCCGCCTCGCCGGGCCTTTCCTCCGCGGCGGGCAAATCATCGCCGTAAATAAGAGCCGCCCCCAGCACGTCCGCCTTTAAATCGCGCGCGATAAACCCGTCGAAGAGGTACTGCGGGTCGTCCTCGCAATCCAGCTCCGAATAATATTTTATGAACAACCCGCGCAGGGCGGGCAAATCGCAAATTGCGTCTTTTATCTTATACATAATTTCACGTAAAATAAAAGCGAGGGCACAACCGCTCTCGCCTGTATTTTTTATTCTGCAACGGGGTAAATGGAAACCCTCTTGCCGTCTTTGCCGACCCTTTCGAACTTCACTTTTCCGTCGATGAGGGCGAACAGCGTGTCGTCCTTGCCTATACCGACGTTTTCGCCGGGCTTGAACTTACTGCCGCGCTGTCTTACCAAAATGTTGCCCGCAAGCACAAACTGACCGTCGGCGCGCTTCACGCCGAGCATTTTGGGGTTACTGTCCCTGCCGTTATCCGTTGAACCGCCGCCCTTCTTGTGGGCGAATAATTTAATAAATATCATAGTGCTTTCTCCTCGCGATTATTCCGCCTTGGCTTCTGCGGGCTGTGCGTTTTCCGCGGCCGCAACTTTCTTTGCGCGGGGCTTTTTCGCCTCTGCCGCGCCTATTGCCGTAACCTTGATCTGGGTGTAGGGCTGTCTGTGACCCTGCTTCTTCCTCTCGTTCTTCTTGGCCTTGTACTTAAAGACGATAATCTTCTTTTCCTTGCCCTGGGCTACGACCTCTGCGGTAACTACGACCTTTTCCACTTCCTTGCCGACGGCAATTCCCTTGTCGTCCGCCACCAAAATGACGGGGAAAGTGACGGTTGCGCCGACCTGTGCGTCGAGCTTTTCCACTTTAAGGACGTCGCCGACGCTCGCTTTGTACTGTTTGTTTCCGTTTCCGAAAATAGCGTACATAAAAATATCCTCCTCTAACCAGTCTCGTCGGATTCTCGATTGCCAAAGGCGTAGGCGGCGCGGAAAAATTTGCGCACTTAAAAAGCCCGTTCCGAACGGCTCAGCAAAGAATATATCATAATGAAAATTATAAGTCAAGCGATTTCCCGCCGTATAAAACTAATTTTGTTGCGCAACTTAATTTTAAACGACATTAAAAGGAGAATTTTTATGCAATTGAAAAGCGACAGCGAAGTGCTGGCGGAAATATACCGCAACGCACAGCTCGCGGTGACTTCCATATCCGACTTGTTGCCCGAGGTTGACGACGAGAAGATGAAAGAGGAACTCATGCGCGAACATGAGGAATACGAAAAGATCTGCTCCGAGGCGGCGCACCTCGCCACCCGCCGCGATATAGAGCTCAAAGAACCCTCGCCCATCAAAAAGGCCATGATGTGGAGCGCGATAAAGATGAACGCCGCTTCGGACAATTCCGCCCAGAACGTGGCGCAGATGATGGTTAAGGGAACGGTGAACGGAATAACGTCGCTCAAGACGTCGCTGACCGACGGGGAGAGCGTAATGGACGGCGAGATTAAGGCGCTTTTAAAGGAGATGATAGCCCTCGAGGAGGGGTTTGAAGAGAGACTTAAAAAGTACTTGTGATTATAAAGGGGCGGCGCAATTTTGCGCCGCCCTATTACTTTATCATATTGTCTTGCTTTTTTATAATTCAGCGCTCTTGGCCGTGTACTCCGTGACGTTGAGTATGGTCTCGCCGTCTATCTGCAACGCGCAGGGTTTATCGAATTTCAAGGTTATGCTCTTGCCCGAGAGCACGTCCACGTTTTTCACCTTCTTTATGTGTTCGCCCTTGAAAAGCGAGGGGAAAATCATCAATGTCTTTAATTTTCCGCTTCCGTGGAAAACGCATATGGACAGAGTGCGCTCTTTGTTAAGCCTGTCCTGTGCGGGCGTGGGCATCATTCCACCGCCGTACAGCCTGCCGTTCATGGCGGGAGCTATCCACACCTTCTTGTATTTTTTGGTCACGCCGTCCACCGTCACCTCGGCGTTTGACGGTTTGAATTTAAACAACAGCCCCTTTATCGCTATAGAGGTGTAATTGACCTTCTTGCCCGCGGCTTTGAGTTTATCGCCCACCTCGCAACAATATCCGTCTATGCCGTACCCTACGCCGTTTATAAACTTGTAATCCTTTCCGTTTACGGTAACGGTGGGCAGGCCGGCGATATACGGGGTGAGGTCCACGGGCTTGTCCCCCTTCTTCCTGCCTATGTCCGTCCAGAAGTCGTTGCCGTTGCCCG
The DNA here is from genome assembly GCA_947629695.1 of uncultured Clostridia bacterium. Taxonomy (GTDB): domain Bacteria; phylum Bacillota; class Clostridia; order Christensenellales; family Borkfalkiaceae; genus Coproplasma. The sequence goes on from CANREQ010000089.1 coordinate 2,627, forward strand.
CCGCGTAATAGTAGACGGGAACGGGGATATCCAACCCAGCCGTGTCGTTCAGAAAGCGGTTTATAGTGCCGTCTCCGCCGGCGATTATCACGCCTTCACCCTCTTTCAAACCCTTGAAAAAGTCCGCTAAGTTCGTTTTGGTTATGTCGAACAGCTCCAGCGAGTCGCCCGTCAAAGAAGCCGCAATTTCCTCGCGGAAGGACGTATCGTTCACCGAGCCGGCGAGGGGGTTATATAAAATCTTGTAATTCATATTATTTTACCTCTTGTTGGTTTTGGAGTATTCCGTCGGCGAAACGCCGAAGTAATTCTTGAAAGCGCGGGAAAAATAAAGCGGCTCCGCATATCCGCACGCCTCGGCTATCTGCCCGACGGTGAATGACGAATACCTGTTGCTTATTCCCGACAAAATTATGTTGCCCGCCCTCTCCATGCGCACGGATACGAGATACTCGTGCGGGGTGAGCCCCATTTCCTTTTTAAAAAGCTTGCGCACGTAATCGTAGTTCAAGGGCAACCTGCGCATGGCCGCCTCTACGGAATAGGTGCAATCGCCCGCGCCGCTCTCGATGTCCTCTTTGAGGGAAATTACCACGGGCGTGTGCGCGCCGAGATCGCAAAGGGAAGTTATATAGCACGCGATTAGTTGACCAAGCGCGTTTAATATCTGCCCGCACCCATTTTTGCCGAAGAACACGGCCGCCTGTTCGGCCGCCTTGCGTATGCCGCCGCCCTCCGCGTCGCCGAAGATCCTTACGCCCTTTAACGATAAGAGAGGCTGCTCTATACATACGGTTATTGCGCCCGCCGAGCCGCCCTCCGCAACGAAGGGACAAAGCGGGGAAATGACGGCAACCTGCCCGCCCGAAAGTGAGTATGAGCTCCCGCCCGAGGTTATCTCTATTTTGTCGCCGGCGTCGGGGCAAATTACGGTGAGAAATTTCCCGCCGGACGGCATATTTCCGCCTTTGCCCAAGCTGCCCGACCGCACATGCGCAACGTTGTTCATAGCTGTATTATACCATAATAAATCCGTTTTGTCCATTTACGGGAATATATTTATATGACAAATTGCCCCAAAATATAAAAAAATATGACAAATGTTGGGGATACCCTTTTGGAATTTGGTTTTAAGGGGAGCCAAGGGGAGCGCAAGCGGGCAAAATCCGCCTCCTCTTACTTTATCATTGTTTTGTCCGCTCCCGTTGAATCTTATAAAATTTTACTCCGATATTGACAAACGCGTATAACTATGCCAAAATAAACGTGCAGGGCAAATTTTTTTGCAAAGGAGATTTTTTATGGGCCGCTATATATACAGCTTTTATTTATACGAGGCGTTGGATTCCCACAAAATAATCATGAATGACGTGAACCACATTTTGGACGAACTCGATACCATGTCGGAGCGCAGAAGGTGCATCGTAGAGGATTTCAGGGACAATTATGAACATGTGATAAGACTGCAGTACGTCAGCGATTTTCACGGCGTAGAAAGAGACCTCAATTGTGTGAGAGACATGTTAAGAGGATATAACGAATTATTGGACGGATATCCAATCACAAAAGAAATGAGATTCGACGAATACGACCTGATTGGCTCAGTCAGATTTTACAGGACGCTATTCTGTTTTTTGCCCGTAGAGGAAGGCGCTGAAATAGTGGAGCGGAGAAGAAAGAGCAAATTTCCTTATCAATACTATCTTGACGGGCTTGCGACCGAGGACAAAGAGCACATTTTGGCGTTGCTTAAAACAATAACCGACAGGGACAGAATGATAGTAAGGGATTATAAAAACAACTATCAAAACGCCATAGATTGCGGATTTTTCGACGATATGGACGGAGTTAAAAAGGGCCTTGAAAAAATACGGGGCAAGTTTACGGCGTTCAACGCAGAGCTCGATAAATACAATGTGAATCCCGAAATGAGATTTGACGAAAACGACCTTGTGGACGCGGTTTGCTTTCACCTTGCGCTGTTTACCCGTCTTCCCGAAGAGGCCTGCAAAAAGGTAACGGAGTTGAGAAGAAAGCAAATGGCAAATAAGAGCGAAGAGCCGATTTTCTATTTAGACTGACTTCTTTGCACAAAAAAGGCGGCGAAAAGGGCGTATTCCATAGGGAATCAAAAAAACAAAATTTTTTATCGGAATACACCTTTGGGCGAGTCAAAAAAAACAGGGATACTCCCTGCTTTTTGTTATAGGCACGCTTCTAATTTTGAATTTTGCAGTTGTTTGCTGTGTGGTGTAGGAAGAAGAAACGTGATGCGGTATAATCTTCCTTACAGTCTAATCTTAATTTATTTGCCGCAAATTTTATTTATGTATTCTTGCATTTCCTGCGGCGTT
>CANREQ010000090.1 GCA_947629695.1 uncultured Clostridia bacterium
GCGTTGAACGGCCTCAAAGAGATGGTGGCCAAGTACGGCGCGGATATATCCCAACCCGCAAAGACGGCAAGGCAGGCTATTCAGGCGGTATACTTCGGCTACCTCGGCGCGGTAAAGGACCAGAACGGCGCGGCCATGTCAATAGGCAGGAACTCCACATTCCTCGATATTTATATAGAGCGCGATATTAAAAACGGCACCCTCACCGAGGAAGAGGCGCAAGAGCTTATCGACCAATTCGTCATGAAGCTCCGCATAGTCAAGTTTATGCGCATCAAGGAGTATAACGAGCTGTTCTCCGGCGACCCCACTTGGGTTACCGAGTCTATCGGCGGAATGGGAGTGGACGGCAGGACGCTCGTCACCCGTTCGTCGTTCAGAATACTCCATACGCTCACAAACCTCGGCCCCGCGCCCGAGCCCAACCTTACGGTATTGTGGTCAAAAAATCTGCCCAAGGAATTTAAAAAATTCTGTGCGGAAACATCCATAGCGACCTCCGCCATACAGTACGAGAGCGACGATCTGATGAGGCCCGAAATGGGCGACGATTATTGCATAGCTTGTTGCGTAAGCTGTATGCGCGTGGGCAAGGATATGCAGTTTTTCGGCGCGAGGGCAAACCTTGCGAAGTGCCTTTTGTACGCGATAAACGGCGGTAAGGATGAGATTATGCTCGATAAAAAGACGGGCAAACCCATGCAGGTTTCTCCCATGTACGCGCCCGTTCTCGGCGACGGCCCCCTCGATTACGCGGAAGTCAAGCAAAAATACGAGCAGATGATGGATTGGCTCGCCGGGTTATACGTGAACACGCTCAATTTAATTCACTACATGCACGATAAATATTCTTACGAAGCGCTGGAGATGGCCTTGCACGATACAAAAGTGCGCCGCTTTTTTGCGACGGGCATTGCGGGACTTTCCTGCGCGGTGGATTCGCTTTCCGCAATCAAATACGCAAAGGTTTATCCCATAAGGAACGATGAAGGGCTTGTCGTGGATTTTAAGACGGAGGGCGATTTCCCCAAATACGGAAACAACGACGACAGGGTGGACGAGATCGCGGTCTGGCTCGTCAAGACCTTTATGAACAAGGTAAAAAGCCATTACACCTACCGCGAAAGCGTACCCACGACGTCCATTCTGACGATAACGTCCAATGTCGTTTACGGCAAAAAGACGGGCAATACCCCCGACGGAAGAAGGGCGGGAACTCCCCTCGCACCGGGCGCAAACCCCATGCACGGGAGGGATACAAACGGCGCGCTCGCCTCGCTGGAATCGGTGGCGAAGCTCCCTTATGACTATTCGCGCGACGGCATATCGAACACGTTTTCGGTTACGCCCGCGTCGCTCGGTAAAGACGATTGACAATTCAAGGAGGAAATTTTTATGTCGAGAGCAGATAATCTTGTGAATTTATTGGACGCATACGTTGCGGACGGCGGCCATCACTTAAACGTAAACGTGTTCAACCGCGAAACGCTTTTGGACGCGCAGGCGCATCCCGAAAAATATCCGCAGCTTACCATACGCGTATCCGGCTATGCCGTCAACTTCAACAAGCTGACAAAGGAGCAGCAGGACGACGTAATCGCGCGTACAATTCACGAAAGTCTTTGATTTTCGTCAATTGGTTTGTCAAAAACGGCAATAAACAAAATAAAATCGGAAAATTTCCCCCTAAAAATCACACGGGGGAAATTTTGCATCTTTACAATTGAATAATCATGTGATATAATACAAAGGAAAATCTTGCTTGCAAGGGATTTTGGAGCGATATAAAATGAGCGAAAATGAAAACACCCTGCGCATTGAAAAAGGGGTAGTAATAAAATACAGCGGCAATGAAGAGGAAGTTACGCTTCCCTCCGACGTTACGAGGATCGCGCCCTATGCGTTCTACGGTTGCAAAAATCTCAAAAAGATAATAACGCCGTTAAAGCTGACGTCGATAGGCAAAGGCGCGTTTTACGGTTGCACAAACCTCATCGAGGCGGATATACCCGGCAGGCTCTATCGCAGGGTTAGGGGCGGAAAGTGCTTCGAAAAGGACGCCGATATATATTTCCGTTTTTACGCGTGCGGAAGTGAGGACCTCGAGGACGAGGATTATTCCGATAAATTCGACAGCGAGGCCGATTATCTCGCGTCGGGCGGCGACAGGGGGGCGGTTGTGGCCAATCCCAAAGGCTATGAGGAAACGATAGATGTCGTAGAGGAGATAATCCAAGAGCCCGACCGCGATCCCGACGTTCCCATTGCCGACGATCCAGAAACGCTGGAAGAAAAAATGCAAGCCATAGTCCCCGAAGAGACTATGAGCAACACCTCCGGGGCCGAGCATGAAAACCTCGTCAACCTCGACGATTACATAATAGAAGGCGCGACGGTTATAAAATATATCGGCACAAGCAAAAAGACGACCGTGCCGGAGTATATCGAAAAGATAGGCGAAAATGCGTTTGCCAACAGCGACGTGGAGGATGTAATTTTGCCTCCCAATCTCAAAATTATAGAAAAATCGGCGTTCGGGTGGTGTGAAAAGCTCAAAAATATCGCCTTCCCAGATACGCTGGAAATTATCGATGAGTTTGCGTTTGCGGATTGCTCCTCGCTGGAAAGCATAATTTTGCCCGACAGCGTGCAGTTTATCGGCGCGAGCGCATTCCACGCGTGCAGCAGCGTAAAGGATTTAAGGTTAAGCGAAAGGCTTAAGCAGATAGGCCGCCGCACATTCGATTTCTGCATAGCTTTGGAAAAGCTTTATCTCCCCGACGGCATAGAAAAGCTTGCCGAGGGCGCATTTTCCCACTGCGAAAGCCTGACAAGCGTGCTCCTTCCCGGCGGCCTCAAGGAGATCTCCTCCTGGGCGTTTGCCGAGTGCTACGAACTGCGCGAGATAAACTTCCCCGACAATCTCGTATCGATTGGAGAGGTGGCGTTTATGAAGTGCAATTCGCTCGTCGCGTTCGACCTTCCCACGTCGTTGCAGGAGATCGGCAGACAGGCGTTCGTCGGGTGCGATAATCTCCGCCTCGTCCGTCTCCCCGCGAGATTCCAAAAGGACGTCAAACCCAAGAAAATTTTCTACAGGCTCAACGAGTTGCAGATAGACTATATTTAAGGCGGTTATTTTGCGCATATTTTAATAATTTGTATTTCGGATTAAGCGGTTTTCAAATAAAATCGCTTAATTTATTTTACAAATATTTATATATACGCTATAATTTAAACTGTATAAGTATAATTATACATAAATTTCGGATAAACTTTAAAGCAGAAGATGACAAAGAAAAAGAAGAGCGTTTTTCGCCGCATGTTGCCGGTGATCATTCCGCTTGCAATAGCCGCCGCGCTTTGTATAGCCATAGTTATCACGAATATTTTTATCCCGATAAAATATCTCACGGCGTATATGGTCTCCGCGGATAAAAACGCGCAAGGGGAACTCAGAATAACCTATCTCGACGTAGGGTTGGGCGATTGCGCGCTTGTGGAGCTCCCCGACGGCAAGACGATGCTTATAGACGGCGGCGACGGTGCGTATCCCAACCAGCTTTCGCTAATCAAAACCCTCAATTCCCGCGGGGTAAAGGATATCGACTTTCTCGTCTGCACGTCCGTAAAAGGGGAGCATTGCGGCGGCCTTGCGGAGGTAGTCAAGCTTAAAAACGTCAAAAAAGCGTTTATTCCGTACAGCAGGAACGCGCGAATAACAGCCGAATTTTTCTCCTTTATGAACGAGCTGGACGCAAAGGGCGTCGATTACGATTACGCCTGTAAGGGCGCGGGCTACGCGGACGATGTCAACGATTGCTTTTTCACCTTTTTGTCGCCCAACGATTGGCACAGTCCGCTATCCGATTACGCGCGCATGAACGACGACCCCACGGAGGAAAACATTGACAACGCCTCTGCGGTGCTTTGGCTGGAATACAAGGGCAAGGGGTTTGCGTTTATGTCCGATATAGGCGCGGATTCCCTGGAAAATATCGTGAAGAGCTACGAGCTCGGTGTTTTGCTCGGGGAAAGTTTCTGCACGTTTGCGGGAAGAGAGGTAAAACTTGAAAATTGCAGCGCCGTAACCGTGCCCGCGCACGGCGCGGCGGGCAGATCGGCCAAGCTTTGGTACGCATTATTGAAGCCCGAAATTGCCGTATTGAGCGTAGGGGCAAACAATGCGGGCCTGCCCGACGGGACAAGCCTTGCCGAAATCTGCGAATACGTTCAACCCATGTACACGAGCGAGATGGGCGACATAACGATAAAGGCGACGGATTTAGGCGTCGCCGTATCATAGGAGCATTTATGAAACTTACCACCGCGGGGGAGTCGCACGGCAAAGCCATTATCGGCATTTACGAGGGCGTTCCTTCCAACCTGAAAATAAGTATAGACGAAATCAACCGTTACCTCGCGCTCAGGCAGAGCGGTTACGGCAGGGGCGGCAGACAGAAGATAGAGAGGGACGAGGTTGAGATCCTCTCCGGCGTGCGCGGCTCGCTCACGCTCGGCAGTCCCATAGCTTTTGCCGTCCGCAACCGCGACAACGACAATTGGAGCAAAGTCATGGGCGTTGAAAGCGCAGATTTCGAAGCGAGGAAGCTCACAAAAGTGCGCCCCGGTCATGCCGATCTCACGGGCGCGATAAAATACGGCTTTTCCGACGCGCGCAACGTTTTGGAGAGGGCAAGCGCGCGCGAAACTGCGGCAAGGGTAGCCGGCGGCACGATAGCCCGCCAATATCTGCGTGCTCTCGGCGTGGAGGTAAGCGGCTACGTGAAAAGCGTCGGCGGGGCGTCCGACGGCGGCGAATACGCGTTTGAGGAGCTAGAAAATGCAAAAAATTATCCGATTTTTATGCCCGACGGCAACGCGCGTGAATGTGCGATAAAGGCCATAGACGAGGCAAAAGAGGCCGGGGATACCCTCGGCGGGGTCCTGGAACTTCGCGTAAAAG
>CANREQ010000091.1 GCA_947629695.1 uncultured Clostridia bacterium
AGTGGAGGAATCCCCCGTGTGGTCTTGGGGAGCAACGATGAAACGGCATTATCACTTATGACAGGGGACCCATTCGGCGCGCTTCGCTTGCTCAGGGTGACGGCACGCCTTGGCTCCCTCTAATATTAGGGGGAGCTGTCTGCGTAGCAGACTGAGGGGATTAAAAAGTAGTCCGCGCCTCTTCCTCTTGCCCTCTTCCGCGAAGTGGGGGAGGGTGCCGCGACAGCGACAGGTGGGAGCCTCCCATCACCCGCTAACGCGGGAGCGTCTCACACGGCGTAAGGGTAACGCCGTGTTCGGTCACCGTTCGCGCCATTCACTATGCGCTCACTCATCTCGCGCGGCAAAACAGTGGGTGTCCACTGTTTTGAGAAGCTCCGCGCTCGTCCCCTCAAAGGGAAGAAGCCAAGAAAGGCTCCCCTTTTTAAGGACGAGCGTGGTGGTAGGGAGCAACGATGAAACGGCTTTCCCACTCAAGACAGGGGGACCCATTCGACTGCGCACCTACGGTGCTCCGCTCAGGGTGACGGCGTTCATCGGCTCCGTTTGCCGCGCATAAATCGCGGGAGATTACAAATTAAATCAATCCGTCGGGCGCAGGAAAATGCGCACGCACAGCACTGTCATATCATCCGGCGCGCCCTTTGCCCGCGCCTTGGCCTCGGCTAAGATCTTGTCGGCAAGCGATTGCGGATTCAGCGGTTTTAAGGTCTGCAAATATTCATAAAGTTCCTGCGGGGTGGCGAAGGAGGATGTAATTCCGTCGCTCATAAACACTACCAGATCGTCGGCGCGCAAAGTTTCAAGGCAAGTAGCGGGGCGGAGGTTGTCCAAAATGCCGAGCGGCAAGGTGTGGCTTTCAAGCACTTTTATCTCCCCCTTGCGCACGATCACGCCCGCCGGCGAGCCGATTTTGACAAATGAGGACTGCAAGGTGTTTAAATTTATCGCGGCTATGTCTATGCAAGTGAAGCGTTCGTCGCGGTTAAAGCACAGGAGTTTGTTTATTGTGTCGAGGATTATTTCGGCGGGGATCTCGGCGCGGTAGAACGCTTCTATCAGCGAAATGGCGGTGGAGGAGACTTTGCGGGCGTATTCCCCGCTCCCCATGCCGTCGGATAGCACCATCAGAAAGGATTGCTCGTCTATCTTTATGACGGAGTGCGTGTCGCCCGATACGCTTTCGCCGTCCTTTACGGCAAACGCCACGCCGAAAGCCGCGTCGTATTTGGGCGGCTGGGTGAAAATATACGCGCATTTCAGAGAATCGCAGGCAATTTTCTCCTTTAAAATGAGCTTTATACCGAGGTAATCCTCTATGCAGGCGCGCACCGCCGCCGCGCGGGTATTCCCCACTATCGTCACGTCCGCTTCCCACCTTTCGCCGTCGAAAATGCGTATTTCGGGGCAGGAGATCCCGTTTTCGGAAAGTATCCTCATTATCTCGCTCTCCGCGCGGGAGTTGTCCGACGCGCATTTGTTCAGCTCAATCGCGCGCGCTTTGAGCACCTCGGCCACACCTCGCGCCTGGCCGGCCAGCAATTTTCTTCCGCCGCGCGCGTTTTCCGCTTCCAAAGTCATCTTCCTGTATTCGTACAGCTGTTTATTGAGAAAATCTATAAGCGAGGTCACATACACACAGCTTGCCGTAACTTCCGCAGGGAGGTCTACGAGGCTGACTTTGCCCTTTGCGCACCCCGCGTCTATGAGCATCGCAAACCCGCGGTACACCCGCGTGTGCGCGCACGATTGCTTTCTTTCGCACTTTTCGCACATTTGCCGCTTTGTCTCGGCAAATATCCGTTGTTTGGCCGCGGCCACGTCCACGCCGTCGTCGAGGGCGCAAAACGCGCTGCCAATCTCGCGGAACACCTCGCTCGTGCGGAACAGCCTGTCGGCTACATATTCCGAAAATCTCTGTTCCCGCGCCTTGGGCAGGGCCTTTTTCACCTCTATCAGATCGCGCACGGAGGACAATTTTCCGTCGGTGGGCACGGCGGCCGCCATGCAACAGCAAAACAGCGCCAGACCCCGTACTATGCCCAAAGCAACGCCTTCCGTCAACATACCTTTGAGGTAGAATGCGAGCAGTGAAAGGGCAAATGCGACGGCGCTTGGGAAAATTCTTCCCGCCCCGCAAAAGAGCAAGACGACGGAGCCGAGTATAACGGCGAGCGCGATATAATCGAGGGTGAGGGAGGAAAGCGTCAGCGGAAGCGCGGCTACTATGGAAAAGATCAGCGCGGAGGGGGAGCGCAGAAGGCGCACTGCAAAAACCGTCAGCCCCGTGCAGACGCATATGTAAATTTCCCCGCCGAACAGCCGGAGCGCGCCTATGCCGCACACGGCGAAGAGCACGGACAGGCACAACAGCTCGTCTGCGCGCGGCTTGCATCTTCCCAGCCTGTAAAAGAGGGTGTAGACGGCGCGGCAGGCAAAAAAGGTGAATATCATCACGCAAACCGCCGCCGCGCTCTTGATAAGATAGATATTATCCGTAAAGACGAGCGAATTTATCCCCTTCCAATCTGCAAAGGCGACAAAGGGAGCAAGCGCGATGGCCATGTAAATCGCGGCCTCGGCCTTCATCTTCCTGCCCATGCGCCTGTAAATGAGCGTGACGGCGGTCAAAAAAAGCGCCTCGAAAGCCGTCAGCGCGACCGTCAGCCACTCAAGCGTCACGGCGGACGACAAAAAGAAGAGCGCGCTTGATGCTATCGCGTTTGCGCCGCAGATCATCATGGAAAAAAACAGCCCCATGGCAAAGGGCGCGCCGCCCGGTATGTACGTCAAAAATACGAGCGCCAGCGCATACACCGCGTACAAAAGCGCTCCTTTCAAGCTTATCCTTATGCGCATAACCGCATTATATAATGCCTTGTTGCGCGTAAATTGTCTGTTTGGGCGATATAATTTGTTATTTGATTGAAAAGGGAAATTTTTACCTTAACTCCCCCAAGCCGCGCCACAAAATTTAAACCGCAAAGCCGCGGGTTTATCTCCGTTGGGTTTATCCACGCCGCCAAAGCCAAGCCGCTTGAATTATTGCGCGCTTTTTTCTTTTGCCGTTGACATAGTCTGCCGCGCGGTTTATAATATAATAAAAGAGCTTTAGGGAGGAAAATATGGGTTCTTTCAAGGATTTGAGAATTGTAGATAACTTTTACCAGACTTCGGCGTTTTTCCCCATGCCCACCGTGCTTGTGGGGACGCTTTCGAAGGGCGGAATGACAAATTTGGGCGCGTATTCGCTGTGCTTCCCCTATTATATAGCGGGCAAGGACTACTACGCGATGGTGCTCGAGTGCCGCAATTCATCCAACACCGCGCAAAACATTCTGCGCGAAAAGCATTGTTCGCTCAACTTCATCACCGACGAGAAGAAATATTTCAAAGAGGCGGTGCGCCTCGGCTTCCCCGGCGATACCACCGAGGAGAAGATGAAAGGCTGCATTTTCTCCCTCGAGGACAGCGCGATAGATCCCGCCCGCCCCAAGATAGTTACGCAGGCCTTTCAGGTTTTCGAGTGCACGTGGGACGACAGCCTGGAGGACGCATACCTCGATAAAGCGGGCGCGCTTGACGGCTACGAGCCGCCGTACAGAAATTTCAACGGCATAACCAGCAAATTCGGCGCGCACTTCATCTTGAAGATAGACAAGATTTTGATGAAACAAAAGCAGTACGACGCGATAATAAACGGCGTTACTGCAAAGGGCTTTCCCCGCGTTCCCGTAGACTACGGCTATCGCGACAGCACAAACTTCTGGTGCTCGCCCTTTAAAAGGCCCTATCCCGAAAAGATACAGGCAAAGGAGGGAGACGTAAACTCCGTAATTTACGCCGCAAAGCGCATAGACCCCGCTGTCACATTCACTGACGGCGCGTGCGCACAGCTGACGAAGATCCCCCGCATATTCCTTAAGGCCGCCCTTTCGCAAATGGTGGATATAGCCAAGCAGGAGGGCATCTCCGTGATCGACGAGGACGCGCTTAAAATTATCAACGACAAGCGCAGGAAGGAGAAAAAATGATCCGCGCTACATTTTGCGCGTGAAAATATAAAGGTGAAAAAATTAAAGCCTGTAATGCTTCAAAAAAAACAGGGGTCCTACGGGGCGCATGCGCCGCAGGACCCATAATATGTGGCGATGAATTTACTTTTTAACGCTCAGCCAGACCATGAGCACGGCTATATCGGCGGGATTTACGCCCGAGATCCTCTCTGCCTGACCGAGGGAGCGCGGCCTGATTTTATCCAGCTTTTCGCGCGCTTCCAGCCTCAGGCCCTCGATTTTGAAGTAATCGCAATCGGGCGGCAGGAGTTTGTCCTCCAGCTTTTTCGCGCGCGCTATCTGCTCCGCGTTTTTCTTCAGATATCCCTCGTACCGCAAAAACGTCTCTGCGGAATACAGCGCGCTCCTTTCGAAGGGGAATTTGCCGAAGATTTCCTCTATCTTCTCGGGAGGAATGCCGCGCTTTATAAGGTCGGCGCAACTCAGCCTGCCCGCCGCCCTCTCATAGCCGCACCCGGACAGCAGCTCCTCCGTCTCGTCGGGGGAGTAATAGCGCGTGTTGAGGTAATCAAGGGCGCGCCCGTACTCATCTTTACGCGCTGAAAACTTTTTATATCTTTGCTCTGTGACGAGCCCGCAATCGTATCCCTTTTGGGTGAGGCGGAAATCGGCGTTGTCCTGCCTCAGCTCTATCCTGTATTCCGCGCGCGAGGTCATCATTCTGTACGGCTCTTCGGTGCCCTTTGTCACGAGGTCGTCTATAAGCACCCCGATATACGCCTCATCCCTGCCCAATACAAGCGGCGGCATACCGCGCAATTTCAAGCTCGCGTTCAGCCCGGCCATGAGCCCCTGCGCGGCGGCTTCTTC
>CANREQ010000092.1 GCA_947629695.1 uncultured Clostridia bacterium
TCGACCTTCTGGACGAGGCCTGTTCGGACGTGGACCTTAAAAACGCCGACACCGCCCGGCGGGCCCCAGAAGATCATGGAGCCTATGTTGTCGCTCTCTATCAGTCTGCGCAGTACCTTACCCTCGCCCAAGAGGTGTTCCTGCCCGCAAAACTCTTCCAAAGTCTGCGGGCGCAACCTCGCGGCGAGCGGCAAAGAACTGCCGTCATCGAAAAATGTGCGCTGTTCGGCCATGCCTTTTCTCCTTTATTTTATTCGTTCGCGGCCGCATATTGCGGGGTGTATTCAAATTAAATGCCCCCGAATTTTCCGCTTTTAAGGCAATGCACTGCGGCGGGGCAGGAAAATTTTCCGCCCCGCCGCCTTGAAATGTCAAAATTATTTTGTGCCGAAGAGCCTGTCGCCCGCGTCGCCCAACCCGGGCAGGATATAGCCGTTTTCGTTGAGGCATCTGTCCAGCGTGGATATGTACACGGGCACGTCGGGATGAGCCTTTGCCACAGCTTCCAGCCCGACGGGCGCGGCGATTATCGCCATGAATTTTATCTTCTTGCAGCCCCTCTTTTTGAGCGCGGCCAACGCGTCGCACGCGGAGCCGCCCGTCGCGAGCATGGGGTCAACCAAAAATACCGTCTTGTTCTCTATCCCCTCGGGGAGCTTGCAGTAATATTCCTTGGGCTCGAGGGTGGTCTCGTCGCGGTACATTCCAATATGCCCGACGCGCGCGGTGGGAAAAACCTTGTGCACGCCGTTTACCATGCCCAGCCCCGCGCGGAGAATGGGCACTATCGCAACGCTCTCCTCGGGGACGCGGTACTGCACCGTCTTTTCAAGCGGGGTCTCCACTTCCACGGGCACGAGCTCCACGTCCTTCATACTCTCGTAAGTCATGATGACGGTTATCTCCTCGATGAGTTCGCGGAACTCCTTCATGCCCGTATTCTTGTCGCGCAAAAGGGATATTTTGTGCTTTATCAGCGGGTGGTCGAAAATGTATACGTTGTTCATTTTATTACTCCTCGGAAGGTTTATTATTATCCGCTACGACACTGTCAACATCTGCCGCGGCCTGTACGGCGCCATCCTCTTGGGTAGCCGCGGAGGCTTGGGCAACTTCTCCGTTGTCCTCACTTTCCGCGTCCGCCTTTTTGCCCTTGATGTTGACGAGCAGGTTGGTGAGTATGCCGAGTATGAGCGCGCACGCAACTTCCGTCACGGTTACCTGCCCGAATGTGAGAGTCATGCCGCCCACGCCCGCTATCAATATGACGGATACGGTGAAGAGGTTGCGGTTGTCGTTGAGGTCCACGCCCTGTATCATCTTAAGTCCGGATACGGCGATGAAACCGTAAAGGGCTATGCACACGCCGCCCATCACGCACGAGGGAATGGTGGCGAGGAAGGTCACGAACGGAGCTATAAAGGATACGATGATCGCGAGCACGGCCGTCGCCAGAATGGTTATGACCGACGCGTTGCCGGAAATCGCCACGCACCCTACCGACTCCCCGTAAGTCGTGTTGGGGCAACCGCCGAAAAACGCGCCCGCCATGGAGCCTATTCCGTCGCCGAGCAATGTGCGCGTGAGGCCGGGGTCCTTCAACAAATCGGATTCTATAATCGACGAAATGTTTTTGTGGTCGGCGAGGTGCTCCGCAAACACGACGAACGCGACGGGTATATACGCTACCGCTATCGTGCCTATGTATGCGCCCACGCTGCTGCCGTTGGGCGCGGTATATTTGCCGTTGAATGCGGTCAGGAAGGAGAAATCGGGATACCATTGCATGGATTTGAATTTGGTGAAATCTATTATCCTCAAAGCCTCCGCGCCGGGTATGTAGCTGAACGCGGTGAATATCGAGGCAACCAGATAGCCCGCGAGTATGCCGAGTATGAAGGGAATCATCTTCATCAGTTTCTTGCCGTAAACCGAGCAAGCTATCGTGGTGGCGAGGGTAACAAGCGCGCAAAGCAGGCAGATTATCCCGTTTAAATCCATATTGAAGCCGTTTGCCCCGGCGTTTACCGCGTCTCCCACCGCGTTGCCCGCAAGCGACAGCCCGATTATGGCAACCGTGGGACCTATGACGACGGCGGGCATTATCTTATCTATCCACGCAACGCCCGCAAACTTGACTATCACGGCTATTATTACGTACACGAGCCCCGCGAAAATCGCGCCGATGAGCAGGCCGAGATACCCCAGCCCCGCAGATACGCCGCCCGCAAACGCCGCCATCATGGAGCCGAGGAAGGCGAAAGAGCTCCCCAAAAATACGGGGCTCTTGAATTTGGTGAAGAGCAAATACACTATCGTGCCCACGCCCGCGCCGAAAAGCGCCGCAGATTGGGACATATATGGTATTTCCACGCCAAACTCCGCCATAGCGTCGTTTATGGCTCCGTTCACAACCGCGGGCACGGCAATAGTCGCCGCCAAAATCGCCAACAGCTGTTGCAGTGCGAACAGAATGAGCCTGTTCCACTTGGGTCTGTCCTTTACGCCGTAGATCATTTTCATACGGTTACCTCCGATTTTTTTCTCTTGTAAATTTATTTTTTGTCTTTGAAACCAAATCAGCTGTGCGCGGCAAGCAAATCCTTTATCACCTCGCCTGCGGCGATAAATCCCGCGACGGGCGGCACATAGGAAATGCTCCCGGGGGTTTGACGGCGTTTGTCCTCTCCGTCCTCTTCGCATTTCGCGGGCTTTAACGGCTCTTCCACGGAATAGACGACTTTTAACTTGTCCACGCCCATTTTTCTTAACTCCCGCCGCATAACGCGCGCGAGGGGACAGACTTTCGTCTCGTAGATATCGCCCACCGCAAAGGCGGTCGCGTCCAGCTTGTTGCCCGCGCCCATACAGCTTATAACGGGCGTGCCCGCCCTCCCGGCGCACTTGATTATCGCAAGTTTTCCCGCCACCGTATCTATCGCGTCAACTACGTAATCGAATGAAGTAAAATCGAGCTTATCCTCTTCCGAAGGCAAAAAGAAAAGCCGGAAGGCGTTTACGTTACAGCCGGGGTTGATCTCCTTCACGCGCTCCGCCGCAACGTCGGCTTTGTACCTGCCCACCGTCGATTGCGTCGCGAGGATCTGGCGGTTGACGTTGCTTTCGCTGATTTTATCGCCGTCGATGAGGCAAAGCGAACCCACGCCCGCGCGCGCCAGAGCTTCCACTACATATCCGCCCACGCCGCCCAATCCGAACACCGCCACGCGCGCGGCGGAAAGCTTTTCCACGCCGCCCTCGCCGATGAGCAATGAAGTTCTCGAAAACCGTTCCGACATAGTTTGACCGCAAGAATTTATACTTCATAAAGTATAACATATTCCGCCGCAAAAAACAAGGGTTACGCCCATTTTTATTTGCGTTTGCCAAACTTTAACCGGCGGTGAAAATTTGCGCATTAAAAAAGGGAGGCGAGGGTGCAAAAACACCGTAACCTCCCATTTGCATAAATAAATCTTTACAGCGCCGCAGGGATAGCGACCGCAACGGCAATTGCGGCAATCACGGCGAGAGCAATTATAAATGTCGCCGCTTTGTGCGTAGATGTCCAATAACTTAGCTTTGCCCATTTGCTATTGTAATCATATCCGCTTTCGCTAATGGACTTTTCATACATATATTTTTTCAATTGCTTGATATATTCTTTATATTGCGTTACACTTTTTTCGTATGCGGCATTTTCTTCAAGAAATTTTTTGCCGAATTCGGTTGGCGTATCCGTTGGCTTTTTGCTTCCGTATAACAACATATTTGCTTTTTTTGTGAGACTTCTTGTTTTCCCACAAATAACAATTCCTACAATACATATAACTACCCATGACAATAAAAATAGGCATAACAATAACCACAATATAAATAATGTGTTGTTATGGTACAAAATATAATTTGCTGACATAACAATATAAAAAATGAAAATTAAAAATAATATTAAGAAAACATATGCGACAATCGAACCCTTAAATTTCTTTTTTATATTTCTGTAAATTTTATATCCTTTTAAATTTGAACTTTTTTTAAAAATATATAAACAAACAATAGTTACAGCCGTAGTTACAGCCGTAATTATGTTAATTATCCATAATAGTGTTACAATTAAAGTAATCGTTGCGTCGTCAGAGATAATTTCTGCCACCGACATAATGATGAAAGGTACGAGCACCAAAACATCAAGGAAAATTGAGATTACTATAATTATTGCTATCCGCGCAAATGCGGAAGCGCGGGCGCAGGCGCGGCTTTGTTTAAGCAGCAACTCTTCCTTTAATATCGGCGCGTCCTCTTTTTTGGGCTTGGCGACTTCCGCGGGGCAAACTCCGCTGTATTCGCGCGGTTCGAGCTTGCCGCTAAACGCAAACTGCGGGAAGTATTTTAAAATGAACAGGCTATCGAACAGCCTGCACGCAACCGAAAGTACTCCGAAAATTATCGAAAAAGACAGCATAAGCGCGGGGCATGCGCCTGCAACCACAATTCCCATGCCGCCGTCCGCCGAGGAAATCACTCCATAAGAAGAAGCCGCGATTATCATTACGGCGAGATAAATGAGCCACTCCGCGAATTCAATCAAATACCCGACGGGGAAAGTGTAGATTAAAAAATCGACCTTTTTTATCTTGAAAACGTAGACCTTGGCGAATATAATCGCAACGAGGGCGACGGG
>CANREQ010000093.1 GCA_947629695.1 uncultured Clostridia bacterium
CCTTTCACAAAATAAACTTGAGGAAGGAGTGTCGAGACTGTCTACTCGACGGTGCGCCATGGAACAGCTATCACTTTTTGACGACAGAGAAAAGACAGTTCCCCTTGCCAGCCGCTTAAGACCTGAGCGGCTGGAAGACTTTGTGGGGCAGGAACATCTGCTTGGGCCGGGCAAGATGCTGCGCAGGCTCATCGAGGAGGATCAGATCTCCTCCATGATCTTCTGGGGCCCGCCGGGCGTGGGCAAGACCACCCTCGCCCGCATAATCGCCAATCGCACAAAGGCCGAATTTATCGATTTTTCCGCCGTTACAAGCGGCATAAAGGAGATAAAGCAGGTCATGGAAAGGGCGGAAAAAAGCCGCATGTTCGGCGGCAAGACCATACTCTTCGTTGACGAAATACACCGCTTCAACAAGGCCCAGCAGGACGCATTTCTCCCCTACGTGGAAAAGGGAAGCATAATACTCATCGGCGCGACGACCGAAAACCCCTCTTTCGAGGTCAACGGCGCGCTTTTATCCCGTTGCAAAGTCTTTGTGCTTCAGGCGCTGAAAGTCGAAGAGCTTTCCGCGCTTTTAAAGCGCGCGTTAAAGGACGCGCGCGGGTTCGGCGGGCTGAACGTGGAGATAGAGGACGATCTGATATCCGCAATAGCCGCGTTTGCCGACGGCGACGCGCGCCGCGCCCTGTCAACCCTCGAGATGGCCGTCTTGAACGGCGCGATCTCGGGCGATAAGATCACCGTGACGAGGGAGATAGCGGAGCAGTGCCTTTCCAAAAAATCCCTCCTTTATGACAAGACGGGGGAAGAACATTACAACCTCATCTCCGCGCTGCATAAATCCATGCGCAATTCCGACCCGGACGCGGCCGTGTATTGGCTGGCGAGAATGTTGGAGGCGGGCGAGGACCCGCTGTATATCGCCCGCCGCGTCACCCGGTTTGCGAGCGAGGACATAGGCCTTGCCGACCCGCGCGCGCTGGAAATTGCCGTTTCCGCCTATCAGGCCTGTCACTTTATCGGCATGCCGGAGTGCACCGTGCATCTGTCGGAAGCGGTTATCTACATGTCTCTCGCACCCAAATCCAACGCGCTGTACGTCGCCTACCAGACGGCCAAAAAGGACGCGCTGACCATGCTCGCCGAGCCCGTCCCCCTGCAAATACGCAACGCGCCCACGAAGCTGATGAAGGAACTCGATTACGGCAAGGGATACAAGTACGCGCACGACTTCGAGGACAAGCTCACCGATATGGAGTGCCTGCCCGAAAGCCTGTCGGGCAAGGAGTATTACTTCCCCACCGACGAGGGCAGCGAGGCGAGGATAAAGGAGCGGCTTAAACAGATCAAGGAGTGGAAGAGAAAAAACCGCACGAAGCCGGGCGGCAATTGAGGTTTTCGCTCAATCCCCGAATTACTGAAATCGTCATTTATGGACTTTCAAAAACAATACGGATATAAAATTATATATGAAACAGACAAAGAAAAAGAAACTTACAACCTGCATTTTACTTGTTTTTAGCGCCGCGATATGCGCTTTTATATCGCTTGCCCTGCTTTTCCCGCCCGCCGCCTCTGCGCGCGCGGAGGACAAGGGCTCCGATTTTTATTGGAGCGAGCATAGCGGGCCGATATTTTACGGCGCGACGGGGATCACGTTGCCGGAAGGGGCGGATTTCGACATAAACGACGCGCGCTTCCGCACCTTTGCCCACGACTTCGAGGACGGGGATTTGGACGTAGTCGCCGACTGCCCCGCTATTGATACGTCGGTTGCGGGGAAATACGAGATTGTCTACACCGCAAAAGACAGCCACGGCAACGAAGATAGCCTCACCGTGCCCGTGACCGTCGGCGGAAGCGATAAAATAACGGTTGCGCGCCGCCTTTACACCACGCCGTCCGATTGGAATATGACGGCGGCGGGATTCAGCCGTTGCAATTCTGGCGACAGGCAGATTTTGGGGATTTATCTTCCGGAAGGCGCGTCCTTTGAAATGCGCCTTTGCGAGGGCACGCCGGATCTTGTCGTATCCATGCTCAACAACGACGCGTACAAGGAAACCTCGGTTAAGCTGACGTCGGAAGAGTTCGCCGTACTTTCTAACGACTATAAGGAAAACGACCCCGCCAAGGGGAAAGAGCCCGGCGTTTACGCGTGCGTGCCCCTTGTGACAACGCCCAAGCTCGCGCGCGGGGAAGATATTTCCACCGTGTACGATATAGAGGTGAGATACGGCGCGGAAGAGGCGCACCCCCTCAACTATTACCGCTTTAACGACGGCGGGGAGGACGCTTTCCGCGAAAAGTGGAGGGCGAGCGGTGATGAATTTGCGGTTATAGAAAACCGCGCCATAACTATACTTCTGCCGATAGGCGACATAGAGGCCTTCAAGCGCAAGGAAGCGGGATTTGTATTCAAGAGCTATGACGAGCACCTCGCATACTACGCCGCGGTGGTTGACAGAATGGACAAAATAGTCGGACTTTCTTACCGCCCCGATAGGGCTACCGACCAGAACCTGCGCGCGAAATACCTCGTCAAGGCCAACGCGCACGGCGCGGGCGCGGCATACTACGCGGGCAACCACGTGGGCATAAACAACCCGTCAATGGGCGCGTTTTATCAGATGAATTGGGGAGGCTTGCATGAGCTCGCTCACGGCTATCAGGGTCACCTCGGAAGCGGCACAATGGGGCTGGGGGAGACTTCAAACAATTTCCTCGGGCACTACATACAGATGGACAAAACGCTGTACACCGAGCAGGGCGATTGGCTGGGAAAACTCGCCGACATAGAGGGCAAAATAAACGCCGCCCGCCTGTCGGGGAAGAAATTCAACGATTTCGGGGAAACGCCCCAATACAAGCTGTACGCCATCATCAACCTCTTCGATTATTTCGAGGGGGAAGAGACATACGCCCGCCTCTTCAGCTACTACCGCATGCAGGTGGACGCAAAGGCCATGTCGTCGGCTACGCCCCAGCAGGACATTTACGCGCTGTTCTTCGCGGAGGAGTACAAGACGAACATAATACCCTATTGGAACCAATGGGGATTGGAAACATCGGAATCCGTGCAGGAGAGGGTGTACGCCCTCGCGGATAAGAGCATATCGATATGCGCCGACAGCGCGGGCGAAGAGCTCGATAATATTAAGGACGGCGAGGGTTTGACTCTCGGATACGGGCTCGTGGAGGACGGCACGCTGGCAAAATACGGCGTATGCGGAAATCTCACCGTGCGCATAACTTCGGAGGAGGGAGGTGCGGTTCTCTTGCAAAAGGACGGGCAGACGGCTTACAGTGCAAAAGTCGCGGGCGGAGAGGCGCGCTTTGAAAATATCCCGGCGGGGAGCTATATGGTGCGCACGCCCACCGATTTCGGCTATGATTACAAGACGGGCTTTTGCACGGTGTGCGAGGGCGAAAACGTCTACGAAGTAAGCTATGTAAAGCGCGAAAGCGCAAATTATCACCCCACCACGCTGTGCATAAAGGGCATTTACGGGACGACGGGCTTCGGCATAAAGCTATCCGACGCAAATAAGAGCGCGAAGCTCGAATTCGGCGCGGCGGACGTGGGAAATCAGGGCGCGGATTGGAAAGCGCGCCCGCAGGATACTTATATTTCCGTCACTTTCTCGGATAGCCTCGGCAACGAGCGGTACTCCTGGAGCGTCATGGGCGGCGGATATTTTTGCTACCTCGAGGACAAGATCGAGCAAATCACCCTCTCCTACGGGGACGAAATAACCGTTTTCACCTACCGCCCCGACCTCGTAAAGGTGCTTTCCGCAGTGGACGGAAAGGAAATAGAGGAGTACAACTGCCCTTTGAAGGGATTGCAGACAATTAAGTACACGGTGACGGAGGCGGGGCTTGTTCCCTCTTTCAAACAGCTCGACGCGGCAAGCACATTGTACGCGCACATAAAGGACGCGCTTTTGAAGGAGCTGGGCGAGCAGGCGGAGTACTTTGCCGCAAACCCGTCGTCTCTGGAGACGAAATACCTCCAGCGCGAAAAAAAAGCCGTATTTTTGGAGGGTTACGAAAGGCTGAAAGAGCAGGACAGGGCGGAGTTTGACGCCCTCGCCGCGGCCATTTACAAGGGCGGCGCGCCCAAGGTCGTCGCGCTTAAAGACAGCGTCAGCGCGCGCTCCTTTGACGAAGTGGATTGGGGCAGTTGTTTTTCGGCTTACGACAACGAGGACGGAAATATCCCCTACGGCGACAGCGTAAAGATAATAACCGATAATGACGGCAAGGGCTCTTACACGGCGGAGATCGTCGTGACGGACAGCGACGGAAACGCTTCTTCCTGCACGGTCAAAGTGACGTTGGTAGAGAAGTCCTTCGGGATCGCCGACATCGCGCTCATTGCGTGCGGCGGGGTCATACTCGTGCTGGCGGTAATCGCCGCAATACTTCTCATAAGGAGAAAGCGCGCCTCAAGTTAAAAAAATAAAAGGGACAAAAAGCTAGGCGGGTATTTACACGGGCGGCAAAAAGTGGTATAATCTGGGAAAATAGGGAAATCGAAAAACCTAAAAAATAAAA
>CANREQ010000094.1 GCA_947629695.1 uncultured Clostridia bacterium
ACCAAGGCGGCGCGGAGCCTTTTCTAAATAATTAACGGCGCAAGCAGGGTTCCCCTGCGTTAGCGCGCCACAATTTGCGCATACCTGCGCCTCAGCGGTGTGAATTGCCGCCATTATTTAATATGCGCGCCCTTAATATGGCGGCAAGAGCGGCAGAGCCGCTCAAAATCACGAAAATTCGCAGCGCACGGGCTGCGCGAGAATTTTGTGAACAAGCGACGCTTATATGCGTTTAGCGGCAGCCAAAGGCGGGAGCAGAAGCTCCCGCCTTTGCCTCATAACCTTATAGCCTTCCCGCCCGTAACCACAATCATCTTCACAGCCTGCAAAGAAAATGCGTCGGCGTAGACGATGAGTTTTTTATCCAGCGTGCCGCGGGCAAGCACTTTTATAGCGGAAGTGCGGGGACCGATCTCCTTTATGCGCTTTTTGATCTCGCCGAGGGTGACGGTTTCGCCGTCGGCAAAGTATTTGGAAAGCGTGTCGATATTGATTATTTCGGTCTTGCCGCCCTTCCCCTTGTACGCGCGGTCCTCGCTTTCGGTAGCCGCGATGACAAGCGTCTGCGCTTCCTCGTCGCCTATCAACGTGTCGGCTTCGGCTACCGTAACGCTCTTTCTGGGCGCAAAGGATACGCCCGCGCTCGCCTCTTCGTCCGTGAGCTCGCGTATGAGTTTCTTTTCAAGCAATTTTTGGGTACTCTCGTAAGGATAGAGAGCGGCGTAATCGGTTTGGGCAACTTCCTGCCTTTCGAGGCCCTTTTCTTCTGCTACGCGCGCTATCAGATCGGCGGAATAGTTGGAACGCCTTTCGTTCTTGATGCGGTAAATGCAGGGCGTATCGGCAAAAGATTTGACCGCTGAAAAATCTTCGACTATGTACTTGCTGTCCTCGTAGTCCGCGGGATTGAGCGGAAGGGCGAGGGAGAGCGATTTGCCCCTTATGCGCAGGCGCGCCACGATAGCCCTGCCGGCGCGGAATGTCTCCCACCGCCAGCTGAGGCGCGATTTCACGCCCTTGTAGGAGAGCAACTCGTTCTTTATTTTGGAATACGTCGCCTTTACTTCGTCGTCCGATTGGATGAGCTTGGCGAGGAAACTCTTGCTGTATTTTATGACGATGTAGCGCGTCTTGCCGTCCTCTTCCACGCGCCTTATCTCCGTCTCGTCGTCGTCCGCCGTTGCGGGCGGGAGAGGCTCCGCGTCCGCTTGTTCCGCATTTTGCGTTTGCGCGGGCACCTCCTCTGCGGGCGCGGGAACGGTTTGGGCAAGCTTATCCTCTGCGGGCGCGGCCTGCACAATGCCGCTTTGCTCTTTTTCATCGCTCACCGCGGGCTCATCCGCCTGTTGCGATTTGGCGGGCTCTTCGGCGGGTTTGGCCTTTTCGGGCTCTTTGGATGCGGGAAGCTCCTCAGCCTTCTTTTGGGCGGACTGCTTTTGCTCCTTTTGTCCTTGAGCCTGTTGCTTTTGCGCGGGCTTTGCGGAGTTCTTCTTTTTGCCCCCTTCCTTTTTCTTGCCCTTGCGGGAGAAACTTACGCCCTTTATATCGAGCACGGCGAATATGGCTATGCCCAAAACGACTGCAAATACGACTGCGGAAAATACTATAAGCGCGACATTCATGATAAACCCCCTTTGCGGCCGCACAGCGCGATCGCGCGCGACAAAATCCGCACGCAAACGCCTTTTGGCGAGACCGTCCGATAAAATTATACTAAAAACTTTTTGACTCGTCAATAGCGCGGGGAAAATTATATGCCTTTAATTTTGCAATACATGTGCGCAAAAAGCAAAAAACTTCGCGCTCCGCTTTGCTCAATTTATCGGTGTTTTGCGGGCGAATGAGCGGGCGGACATGAAAAACGCGGGCGGGGAATAATTCCGCGCTCCGCGTCTGTATTTTGGTTTTTTACAATGAACTTTTTTGTCTGTAGAAACGACGGTTTTTAATCGGCGGAAGTATTTAGAAGTACTCCCACCTATCGCTACGCGACACCGTCTCGGCAAATGTAAGGGACAACATTTGCCTCGGTCACCGTTCGCGCTTTGCACTATGCGCTCACTCATCTCGCAAAGCCAAACAGTGCATTGTACTGTTTGGGAACTCTTTGCTCGTCCCACTTCGTGGAAGAGGGCAAGGGGCCGTCACCCTGAGCAAGCGAAGCGCGCCGAATGGGTCCCCCTGTCTTGAGTGGAAAAGCCGTTTCAAAACTGCTCCCTACCACCACAAGGGGGATTCCTCGACTACGCGCTTTGCGCTACGCTCGGAATGACAACACTTTAAATTGGCGGGTTACATTTTAATCCCCTCAGTCGCCTTCGGCGACAGCTCCCCCTATTATTAGAGGGAGCCAAGGCACGTTGTCACCCTGAGCGGAGCACCGTAGGTGCGTAGTCGAATGGGTCCCCCTGTCTTGAGCGGGAAAGCCGTTTCAAAACTGCTCCCTACCACCACACGGGGGATTCCTCGACTACGCGCTTTGCGCTACGCTCGGAATGACAACACTTTAAATTGGCGGGTTACATTTTAATCCCCTCAGTCTGCTACGCAGACAGCTCCCCCTATAATTAGAGGGAGCCAAGGCGTGCCGTCACCCTGCCCGCCGTCACCCTGAGCAAGCGAAGCGCGTCGAACGGGTCCCCCTGTCCTAAGTGATAATGCCGTTTCATCGTTGCTCCCTACCACCACACGGGGGATTCCTCGACTACGCGCTTTGCGCTTCGCTCGGAATGACAACACTTTAAATTGACGGGTTACATTTTAATCCCCTCAGTCGCCTACGGCGACAGCTCCCCTTTGAAAAGGGGCGCCTATTGCGGGAGCTGTAATTGTAAAGCAAAAGTTCGGATAAACTTGTAATTACGAAGTCTATAAACGCATAGAAGCGAGCAAGACAAGGAAGGCGAGCACCGACTGCAGGGAGTGTACACAGACGTACACGACCAAGGCGGCGCGGAGCCTGACACAGTATTGCGACGCTTATATGCGTTTAGCGGGAATAAATTACATATTATTCAAAATATCCTGCCTCTTCGCCTGATACTCCTCCTCTGTTATCAACCCCTTGTCGAGCAGACCCTTCAAATCGGCGAGCTTATCGGCAACCGTCTTGTCGCTTGCGGAGGGCGCGCTCTGCGCCGCGGGTGCGGGGGCCGCCTTTTTGAACGCGTCCATTCCGACAGCAGACGCGTCAGCCTTCTCGGTCGCGTCGAACGTGCCCTGTATTATATCGTCATCGGTGGCCGTATATGCCGCGCCTACGCCGCGCGTGAACAGATCCATGCGCTCCCTGTAAACCATCCTGTTGAGAATGATATATGTCACAAGCAAAGCTATGAGCGCAAGTATGATGAAGATTATCATAACGCCCTTGAAATCTATGGGCGGTGCGAATACGACTTGGTCATTCACTTCCCTGATAAGTGTGCCGCCGAACAACGCGCCCGCAAACCAGCTGAGCCAGAGATCTATATATGCGAGGGAGACGTACTGAATGACGCGCACGGCGATAAACTTCTTGCGAAAACGGAAAGAGCTGTAAGTTATATACGAAGATATCCCCACCTGGATGGTGAGTATTATCGCTACCGAGATGAAAGCGAGCTTGCCCAAGTTCTCCAGCTCGTCCGCCGATTTGTCGCCGGCATAGACTTCCAAAAGCCCGGTGAACGTATCCATTTTAACGGTGAGTACGGCGATTATCCAGAGCAAAACGCACACGCCTATCGCGCACAAAAAGCCGAACGCAACGTACTTGAATTTGCCGTTTACCTTGTCCGCGTAGGTCCCCTCTTCGACGAGGCGCTTGTTGCGCTCTAAAAAGTTTACCCAAGGCAGGGCGAACAATCCGCCCACGCCGAGGGCGATCATGATTAGAGAAACCCTCAGCCAAACATCGAAAGCATTGTGCAACGCGGGCAAGAAGAAGCTCATTAAGAGCAGCGCCGCGCCGAGGGCAATGAGGATTATGGATAGCGCCTGAACAAGGCGATACCACCTGGACTTAGGCTCCCTAAGGGCCTTGAGGTCAACGCCCATCGGGTTGCGCCGAGCCGCCCTGTTGGTGAAAAACAAATCGAATAAACCCATTATGCACTCCTTATCATAAATTATTATGTACCTTTATTATAATATGATTTACGGATTTGTCAATATTTTTAATTATTTCCGCCCCGCCGCCGCGGTGAGAGAGAATAATCCCCTCAGTCGCCTACGGCGACAGCTTCCCCTAATATTAGAGGGAGCCAAGGGGCTGTCGCCCTGCCCTCCGTCACCCTGAGCGGAGTGAGCGTAGCGAACGAAGTCGAACGGGTCCCCCTGTCCTAAGTGATAATGCCGTTTCATCATTGCTCCCTACCACCACACGGGGGATTCCTCGACTACGCGCTTTGCGCTTCGCTCGGAATGACAACACATTAAATATCGGATTACGTTTTAATCCCCTCAGTCTGCTACGCAGACAGCTCCCCTTAGTTTTAAGGGGAGCCAAGGGGCTGTCGCCCTGCCCTCCGTCACCCTGAGCGGAGTGAGCGTAGCGAACGAAGTCGAACGGGTCCC
>CANREQ010000095.1 GCA_947629695.1 uncultured Clostridia bacterium
GAAAGGGACAACGTAAACGGCAAGCCGCCGTATAGCGCATACTCCTCAAAGGCATCCGCCTTGTCGCCGCCCACAAAGTCGTAAAATTCCTTGAAGGTGAGCGGGAACACGCGCACCTCATCGCCCCGCCCGCGAAACTCGGTCATGACGTCCTTGGAAAGGAGCTTGGAATTGCTTCCCGTCACATAGACGTCCACGTTCCCCAAATGCAAAAAACCGTTGAGAACGCCATAGAGCGGCAACGGCTCTTCGCTCTTCAATTCCTCTTTCTTGATCGCATATTGAATTTCGTCGATAAAGACATAGTACATCTGCGATTTATCGGCGACTTTGGAAGTGACGTATTCCGAAAGTTTCATCGGGTCTCTGTACGGCGCATTTTGAACTGTGTCGAGGGCAAGAGCGATGATATTCTCCTCTTTGACGCCGATAGACAGCAGATAATTGCGATAAAGTTCAAACAGCAGATAGCTCTTGCCGCACCGTCTGATTCCCGTGATGACCTTGATCATTCCGTTTTCTTTTTTTGAAATCAGCTCCTGCAAGTAAAAATCCCTTTGAATGGTTTTCATGCAAATCACCTCCGCATTATCGAAAGTTGTTCCGTTAGCGGAGCAACTTTCGATAAAAGTATAACATGAAATAACCTAAAAGTCAATACTGTTTCCCCTCTTTCTTTCCTTGTTTTGGAGCGGAAAACGGGGAATTTTCTTGCTTACGGTCGAATTACTCGAATTGCTTCTAACAATTTATAAAAATCGAAAGTTGCTCCGCACACGGAGCAACTTTCGATTGGTGAAAGAAATTCCTTTGAAAAAAAGCGACTAATCTTGAAAGCAATTCGAGATTAGTCGCTTGTTACAATGCTTTATTTCACCACCCACACAAACCGTTCTACAATATTACCTCTGTATGTACGGTGGATTTGCTTATTGAAAATTCTGCGGCGGCGGAGCGCACCGTGCCCGACGTTTGAACTATGTATTCCCCCTCCTTTATCACGCGCTCTGAAATATAATCCTGCATACCTTTTCCCCTCGGATTTTTTAGTATTAAATTATATGTCGTTTCCTGTCGGCGTATGACGGATTTTATCCCGTTTGCTGTGCAATAAAAAACCGACTCCGCAATAATATTGGGAATCGGTTAAGTTCGTTTTAATTTTTAATAAAGGCTAAAAAGAGCGGAAAAATCAGAGAAGTTTGGCACAAAGGTTCAGCGCGCTTTCTATTACTTTGTCCATGTCGTAATACTTGTATTCGCCGAGGCGGCCGCCGAAAATCACCTTGCTTTCGCTCTGTGCAAGGGCCTTGTATTTGTTGTACAGTTCCCCGTTCTTTTCGTCGTTTACAGGATAATACGGCTCGTCTCCCTTCTTCCATTCGGAGCTGTATTCGTAGCTTATAACCGTCTTTGGCTGTGTGCCGAACTCGAAAAATTTATGCTCGATTATGCGCGTGTACGGTGTCTCGTCGTCGGTATAGTTGACGACGGCATTGCCCTGAAAGTTTGGCGTGTCGAGCACCTTTGTATCAAAGCGGACGGAGCGGTATTCCAACGCCCCGTATTTATATCCGTAAAATGCGTCGATCGCGCCAGTGTAAATAATCTTACCGGCGAGCGCGGTGTATTTCTCCCTGTCGCTTAAAAAATCACAGCCGAGCTCCACTTCCACACCGCTGAGCATATTTTCCGCCATTTTCGTGTAGCCGCCGATGGGTATGCCTTGATACAGCGCGTTGAAATAGTTGTTGTCGAATGTGAAGCGGACGGGCAACCTCTTGATGATAAATGACGGCAATTGGTCGCACGGCCGCCCCCACTGTTTGCGCGTATAGCCCTTTACAAGCTTTTCGTATATGTCCGACCCGACCAAGGATATTGCCTGCTCTTCGAGGTTCTTGGGCTCTGTTATCCCGGCCGCGAGGCGCTGGGCCTCTATTTTCGCCTTGGCTTCGTCAGGAGTGACGACGCCCCACATTTTGTTGAAGGTATACATATTGAAGGGCAACGAATAGAGCTCGCCCTTGTAATTTGCAACGGGTGAATTTGTAAAGCGGTTGAATTGGGCAAAACGGTTTGCGTAATCCCATATCCTCTTGTCGTTTGTATGGAAGATGTGCGCGCCGTATTTATGGACGTTTATGCCCTCCACGCTTTCCGTATAGATATTGCCGCCTATGTGCGGGCGCTTATCTATTACGAGAACTTTTTTGCCCTTTGCGGCGGCCTCGTGCGCAAACACCATGCCGAAAAGACCCGCGCCAACCACAAGATAATCGTATTTCATCTCTCCGCCTTAGAAAATTATTTGTTGTATCCGTGAGGATTTAACTGCTGCCAATGCCAGAGGGAAGCGCACATATCGTCTATTGTGAGTTCGGCTTTCCAGCCGAGCTCCCTCTCCGCTTTCGACGCGTCGGCATAACACTCCGCTATATCCCCTTCGCGCCTCGGTTTTATCGAATAGGGAATTGCCTTGCCGCACGCCCTCTCGAACGCCATAATGACTTCCAGCACGCTGTAACCCGTGCCGGTGCCGAGGTTGTACACGTATACGCCGCTTCTATTTACTCCGCCTATCGCCGCGACGTGGCCCTTTGCAAGGTCAACCACGTGGATATAATCGCGCACGCCCGTGCCGTCCTTTGTGGGATAATCGTTTCCGAAAACGCCGACTTCGGGAAGTTCCCCTATCGCGACCTTTGCAATGTACGGCGAAAGGTTGTTGGGAATTCCGCGCGGATCCTCGCCTATCAGCCCGCTTGCGTGCGCGCCGATGGGGTTGAAATAGCGCAATAAAATGACCGTCCACTCATTGTCCGAGGCGTATATGTCGCTGAGAATTTTTTCCTGGAACAGCTTGGACGTGCCGTAAGGATTGGTGGTTCCGCCCGTTTTGCACTCTTCCGTAAGCGGGAGCTTTTCGGGCGTGCCATATACCGTAGCCGATGAAGAAAAGACTATTTTTTTACAGCCGTGCCTGCGCATAGCGTCAACCAAAGTGAGCGTGCCGCAGATATTGTTGTCGTAATACTCTATGGGTTTGACGCAGGATTCGCCCACCGCCTTGAGCCCGGCAAAGTGGATAACCCATTCTATCTCGTTTTCGGAAAAGATTTTGTCGAGGAGCTCCGCATCGCGGATATCGCCTTCGTATACGACGGGTTTTTTGCCCGTAATCTTTTGGACGCGCCGCAAGCTTTCGGGTTGGGAATTGCAAAAATTATCTATAACTATGGGCTCGTAGCCGCTGTTTATCAGTTCCACACACGTATGGGAGCCGATATAACCCGCGCCGCCCGTGACCAAAATTTTCATACCTTTACCTTACCGTGGATATTTGAATTGCGCCCTACCTATGGCCGGGTTTATTGGGGCGTGTATGTCGTAACAAGCTCGGAGACAAGCTGTTTCATCTTGCCCGTCTCCTCATATGCGGCTTTGTACAGCTCGTCCAGCTTTTTCCACATAAACTCCTCGTCGAGCTTTATGGGATTGGCGATGTTTATCAGTCCGTTGGGGGTGGTCTGCATGCCCTCTTCGTCCATGAGCCGCTCCTC
Organism: uncultured Clostridia bacterium; assembly: GCA_947629695.1. Classification (GTDB taxonomy): domain Bacteria; phylum Bacillota; class Clostridia; order Christensenellales; family Borkfalkiaceae; genus Coproplasma. The sequence goes on from CANREQ010000095.1 coordinate 3,564, forward strand.
GTACAGCTTTTCGCCGGGGCGCAGACCCGTGCATTTTATCTCAATGTCAACGCCCGGCTCCAACCCGGAGAGTTTGATGAGGTTGTAAGCGAGGTCATAAATTTTTACAGGCTCGCCCATGTCGAGCACGAATATCTGGCCGACCTTTGCGTAAGCACCCGCCTGAAGTACGAGCGATACGGCCTCGGGAATGGTCATGAAATATCTGATTATGTCCTTATGCGTGACCGTAACGGGTCCGCCTTCGGCAATTTGCTTTTCGAAAAGGGGAATGACCGAGCCGTTGGAGCCGAGGACGTTTCCGAAGCGCACGGCGACGAAATTGGTGTTCTTGCTGTGACGCCCGATCGTCTGGATTATCATCTCGCATATGCGCTTTGTCGCGCCCATAACGTTGGTGGGATTGACCGCCTTGTCCGTGGAGATCTGCACAAATGTCTTTACTTTGTATTTGTCTGCGCACCTCGCCACGTTCAAAGTGCCGAAAACGTTGTTCTTTACGGCCTCGTTGGGGCTTGTCTCCATCAACGGAACATGTTTGTGCGCCGCCGCGTTGAATACGATTTCGGGCTTATATTTTTTAAACACATCCTCCATTTTTCCCTTGTCGCGTATGCTCGCGATGAGGGCTAGAAGGTTGAGCGCGGGGTATTTCCTCTTGAGCTCCTGCTCTATATCGTATGCGTTGTTCTCGTAAATATCGAGGATTATGAGTTGCGAGGGCTTGTGGGAGGCTATC
>CANREQ010000096.1 GCA_947629695.1 uncultured Clostridia bacterium
TTTTTAAGAAATTTACGGATCCTTGACAAAGATCGGCTATGATTTTAACGAGCGTATTTGCCTTACGGATTTGCAAATTACTTTTTTCTCTGTGCAGTTGCCAGCCTCCGCATTGAGGCTCGGTTGATAAATACGTATATTCGCGGCATTAAGCCGTAAATATAGCCATTCCGGTGATAATGGCGGCGAGGATCCACCTGTTCCCATTCCGAACACAGAAGTTAAGCTCGCCCGCGCCGAAAGTACTTGGGTTTTAACTCTGGGAGGATAGGTCGTTGCCGGATTTCAAAAAAATGAGCGCTACCGTTGGTGGCGCTCATTTTTTGCATGCAAATAAAGTTATGACTGTTGCAATACCGCCCCTATCTATGGAAGTGGGGAAGTATAGTGAAGGTTGGTGATAACACATAGTCGCATATGTAAAAATTTCAATGTATAAAACATAACCCGCCTAAGAGTAAATGTGTCGGCGGGTTGGTTTATTTTGGCTTTTTCTTTTTGTATAATATTGTCTTTACCGTTATAGCGATTATAGTAACAAAAATTATTGCAAGAGAAATAATCTGTGCTGGCGAAAAAATCCAAAGATATGCGCCTCGATTGTCGCCTCTGAGATATTCTATTAAAAATCTTGCTGCCGGATATGCGAAACAATATAGCGTAAACGTATGCTTTGTCCGCAAAAGAGAAATAGCAATTATCGCAATTGCCGCTGCCTCATAAAGTTGGGTAGGATAAACCTTTTTATTATGGTGGAAAATATTTGCCTTTTCATTATCAGGGAAAACAACACCGAAAATACTGTTTGTTTCCTTCCCGTAGCAACAGCCGCCGAAAAAGCAACCTATACGTCCGAAAAAATGGAAGACAAGGAAAGGTATTGTCAGTAGATTTAGCCATTCTTCTATACCGAGAGCGGTATTCTTCCTAAACAATGCTAAAAGTATTGATAATACTGCAACGCCTGTAATTATTCCACCATAAAAAGTCATACCCGAAATTTTCAGTCCGCCATTTTCTCCTATCTTGAATAGAGCGTCAAAAAATATCGCGCCTAAAAAACCTACTCCGAGAGCTATAAACAATTTAGGCAAAATATAATATGCTTCTTGCGTCGGGTTTTCAAGTTTAGAAATTCTGTAAAGCGAAATAAAAATAAATGCACATACGCCTATAATCGCCGCGATGGTAAAGGTGGGGATTTCAGCCCCACCTATACTAATAAACGGATACATTACGATACTTCTTTCTGCACGCAGAACGAAAGTATTCCGCCAATGGCAAACATGATAAACGAAATTATCATTGCCCATTGCCAATACATAAGCACGCAGACGACAATGCCCATTGCGACGGCTATCAGTTGCAATACTCCGCCAATTTTCGGCTTGCTGAAATCAAGTATAGCTCCGATAAGACCTACAATTCCACTGCCGAGTCCAAGCACATATGCGGCCCAGGTGTAATCTACTGCGCCGCTTGACGCGCCTGCAACAACCTCAGCGCAAAAAGCAAGCCCTAATCCGCCGATTATGCCGAATACGGCGCCGATAATTCCGAGCACTGCACCGGGAATAGACTTCTTCTTCATATGAGAACCTCCTTTAAAGACCTGTATTGTTTATGGTCTTTCGCAAATAATTATAGGTGAGAAATCTTCACTTGTCAAGTATTTGAGTGAGAATTCTCATATACTTTTTGTACTATGATTATTGCACAGAGAATTAAGGAACTTAGAAAAGCGAGCGGCATAAGCCAGAAGAAACTTGCCGAGGCTGTTGGTGTAGATAAACGAGCCGTTATTTTTTGGGAGCAGGAAGTAAATGAACCCAAGGCGACGTATATCAGGAATTTAGCTAAATTTTTTGGGTGCTCTGCCGATTATTTATTGGGCTTAACTGATATATGAAAGGGCGGTTTAAACATTTGCTTTAAGCGTTTTTTATATGACGATAAAAGTTAGAGAGTTGGATAAAGAAGTGGGGCATATTATAAAATATTTCTCGCCGCTTTTCACGAAGCAGAGTAAAACCCCTCCCCACTTCCCGATTTTAGGGAATTGGGGAAAGATAGTGTGCGGCAATTAAAGCGCTGTCATTCAGAGCGATTGAGAATGTGTAACGTTCGATTGAGTCGAGGAATCCCATGGTGGTGGTAGGGAGTTGCGGTGAAACGGCTTATTCACATGAAACTAACAGATTCTTCGACTGCGTTCGGCTTTCAGCCTCACTCCGCTCAGAATGACAGTAAAAAATATTAAACGTTCACTCCGCTTTGTGAAAATTTTTTGCTCAATCGCAAAAATTTTATAAAAACCATCGGGCTTGCACCCTCGGGCAGAATGATAAAGGGGGTGGGGGAGAAAATATCAAATATTGCGCGAAACGGGTTGACAACGGGGCGGGGGTTTTGTACAATGTTAACGTAAATTAAAAGCCGCATGGCGGACAGTTCGCGACCATCCTGTCTTTAAACAAAACTATGGATAAATGGCGCAGGATTTTTGCGCTCTTTTTTGTTTCGGAGGGCGCGTAAATTGCGCCCTTTTTTGTTGGGTGCGCTTCGGTTTTGGTGTTCGCGGCGGTATATTGCGGGGTCTTTTTATGAAAAACAGAATTTCAAAAGAGTGGAAAGAAGCGCGCACGCTTTTGCGCTCGGTGCCGTCCGTAGTGGTTGCGCTGTTCATAATGGCGGTGTTTTCCATGAATCTTCTCGCCAACAAGAGCATAAATTTGCCCTTTGATTGGCTCGCCCTCGACTGCGGGATAATAGTTTCGTGGTTTGTCTTTTTCACCATGGATATAGTCACCAAGCATTTCGGCCCTAAAGCGGCGAATACGCTGACCGTGCTGGGCGCGCTCGTCAACCTCTTTTTCTGTCTGTTGCTGTTTTTGGGCAGTAAGATCCCCGGGACTTGGGGCGAAAGTTTTGTGGAGGGAAGTGAAACCGTCATCGGCAATGCGCTTGACAACACTTTCGGCGGGACTTGGTATGTCGTCATCGGGAGCACGGTCGCATTCGTGGCTTCGGCGATCATAAACAACTTTACGAATTACGGCATAGGCAAGCTGTTCAAAAAAAATCCCGATTGCCTCGGCGCATTTATTGCGCGCACCTATGTCTCCACGGCCGTCGGGCAGTTTGCGGACAATATGATTTTCGCGCTTACAGTCAGTCACTTTTTCTTCGGGTGGAGCCTGTTGCAGTGCGTCACCTGCGCGCTCACGGGAATGGTTGCGGAGCTGTTGTGCGAGCTGGTGTTTTTCTACCCCGCGTACCTCGTAACGAAAGCGTGGAAAAAGGAGGGCCTCGGGGAAAATTATTTTGCATTGCGCGCAGGGGAAGCGGGCGCGAAGGAGGTTGAAAATGAAGGTTGTGATAACGGGAACGGCTGAGGGAATAGGCAAGGCCATAGCCGAAAAATTTTTGGAGAAAGGGCACGAAGTCGTCGGGCTGGATATACTTCCCGCGGCCGTAAAGGGCGAAAAATATACGCATTATATCGCCGACGTTTGCGGGGATCTGCCCGAGATAGCGGGGGCGGAGATAATCATAAACAACGCGGGCGTGCAGAACAGCGGGCGGGATATTGACGTCAATTTGAAGGGAAGCATGCGCGTGACCGAAAAATACGCCTTTCACGAAGGAGTGAAAAGCGTGCTGTTTATTGCCTCGGCGAGCGCGTCGAGCGGCGCGGAATTTGCCGAGTACGCCGCGAGCAAGGGCGGCGTGGTCGCGTATATGAAAAACGTTGCGCTGAGGGTCGCAAAGTACGGCGCGACGGCCAACAGCCTCTCCCCGGGCGGGGTGCTGACGCGCTCCAACGCGCGGGTGACGGACGATAAGGAGAAGTGGGAAAAAATTATGGCTTTGACCCTTTTGCCCAAGTGGGCGACGTGCGCGGAGATTGCCGAGTGGGCGTATTTTTTGACGGTTATAAACAGCTCTATGACGGCTCAGGACGTGCTGGTTGATAACGGCGAGCAGGCGAAGAGCGAGTTTATTTGGTAGTGATTGGCGGCGGGCGGCGATTTTCGCCGCCCGCCCTTTTTTTGAGCGGCGCGTTTTTTTTAACGCGCCGCTCAAAAAAAGGCTCCCGCTAAACGCATATAAATAAGTTCACAAAAATTTGCGCGTTATTGCGAACGCGCAAATTTTTCGTGATATTGAGGGGCTCTGCCCCTCTGCCCGCGATTTATAGGGGCGCACATAAAATATAATCGCGGGCAT
>CANREQ010000097.1 GCA_947629695.1 uncultured Clostridia bacterium
CCCTTCCCTAACTTCTTTAAAGTCGTGCCGACGATTGCAGGCGTCTCCGAGGCGTCTTGGGGAACATTGACGTCCACCGTCTGCACGCTGCCGTCTGTCATATGGAATGTAAAGCGCATTATAAAATTCAATTCGCTGTCATACATGTATTCGATTTCTATATCCTCTACGCCGACGCCGTCTTTACCGTCCTCGCCTTTTGCTCCCGCTTCGCCGGGGGCGCCGTCTTTACCGTCTTTGCCGTCAACACCGTCTTTACCATCTACGCCGTCTTTACCGTCGGCACCTGTCGCGCCGGTTGCTCCCTGTTCGCCGGGGTCGCCCTTTTCACCCTGTATGCCTTGCTCGCCTGGATCGCCCTTGTCGCCCTTATCGCCTTTATCTCCCTTGTCGCCTTTAGCGCCCTTGGCGTTTTCAAGAAGGTCGGCATACCACTCGTCATAGGTCATGGCCCCGGAGCCCGCCGCCTCGGCATAGAGCTGATAAATCGCCCATATTTGGGGGTCTACGTCTGAAGTATCGTTATTATCCTTCTTGTCGCACGCGGCAAGCCCGACCGCGCCGCAGGCAATCGAAAGCGAGGCTACGGCTGCAAGCAAAAACTTCTTCTTTTTCATTTTTCCTCCCTTTTTGCGGTAAAAAAATAAGGTGTGCTCCCGAAAGAGCACACCGCACGGTATCTCTTACGGTTACCACACCTCACAAAATTCCCAAAAGAAATTAAATTGTCAAAGAGATACACAATGCCGATTTGTGTATTCTTTTGAGCATTATGCACTTGTGAAATGTGGTAGTTAAAATATAACACTTATATAGATAATTGTCAAGGAAATAATTAAAATGCGCGCCCACGCTCCGCCTCTTCGTGGCGACAAAAAGCCGATGATTGCTTCTCCGCAAATCATCGGCTTTTACCGTGTTTTGTATTTTAAATTATCCTATATTGATAACACCGAGGTTTTTTGAATGACCGCAAGGGATTCAAAAGTCCGCGGCTTTTTTACACCTGCGCTTATCTTCCGGTGTATTCGTCATAGAACCCATCCACATCCTCAAGCCTGTCGTCATCGTCGGGCTCTTCGTAATGCACGGGTTGTTGCTGCTGTCCCTGCGCGCCGCTCACTTCGTTAAAGGCCATTGCGATAGCCTTGGCGAGAGTTTCCTCGCTGATATTTGCGGGCAGGGCGAGGCGTTGTCCGCTTTCAATGCCGCCCACGGGTGCGCCGTCCTGATATCTGTATGCGCCCATCGGCTGGAATGCGCCCGCCTGCATGCGCATCATCATCTCAAACTTCTTGTCCATCTCGCGCTCGCGGCGACGGCGGTGCAATGCGCTCAAAATCGCAATGATTGTGACAATCAAGAGAATTATCGCGACAACGAGCACTATCCACAGCCAATTCTTTTGGAAGAAGTCGGAAAGGTTGCCGTCCGCGTCACCTGCGGGAGAATCGACGGAAGGCTGTACAATCGTCCCGAAATTGAAGGGGAAAGAAGCCGTTGCGGCCGAGCCGTCGGAGAACTCGAAGTTGTTCGCGTACGTTTCCTTGATCTGCGCCGCAACCGAATAGCTGTTGCCCGCCGCGAGCGATGCGCGGGATACTGCCGCGCCCGTCACGGGGTCGGTATAGGTGTACTCGAACTCCACAAGTCCCATAAACTGCGAGGGGACGGATAACGCGGGCACCGTGCCCGTCGTGTCCCAGCTGACGGGGATCTTGGCCTTGGCGACGGAGTAATCTATAGTCACCGTGTCGCCCGAAACGGCGGTCTTGCCCGCGCCGCCGCGAACGGGTAAGCGCACCGCCGCGGCCGTCTCCCACTGCACGTTGCTGCCGTGGGTTGCGGACTTGATCTTGATCGTCAGCGTGTAACTGCCGGCGTTGGTAAACTTGTTGCCCGAAATTTCAAACAAACTCTCCAAAATGTCCGCGGAGAACTCGCCGAGGTTGAGCTCTATAGTCTGCTCCGCTCCCGTATAAGTGAGGCTTGCAAGCCCTGTCGGCGTAGGAACGGGCACAACGAGCGGGGCTATGGTCCAATCTGCCGTGCCCTCTCTTTCGCCGCCGTCGGACCAGACGACGTCGCCGAAAAATTCCTGCTTGATGGAAATAGTTGCGTGATATTGCGCGGCGTTTCTCTGCGAATTGCCCGCAATTTCCATCCACGCTCCGTCGAAGCCGAGGGGCGTAAAGGTCTTTTGCGTGCCGTCATAGACGAACTGCGCGCCGCCCTCGGGCCGCGAAAGCTTCATGGGCTCGATAGTAAATTCAAAGCTTATGCCGTTCTTGGTCTTGTTGTCCTCGTCGGAGCTGTTCCACACGGCGTTTTTATCGCTCTTTATGCGCACGGTCACGGAATATGTGCCCGCATGCAACTGCGTGAGCGAGTCGCCCTCAATCTCCATAAACTCCCCGTCGAACCCGCTTATCACAAACGTGTGCTCCTCGTTGTCGAACACGACCTGCGTCTCCTGCATGGTGGGCTTTGTCAGTTTTTCGGTGTTGGGGTCCTCCTCGATATTGACAACGTCTATCTCCAAAGTTCCCTCGAACTCCACGTCGGATGCGTACGCTTCAAGCACATAAATCTGCTTTTTGTAGGTGACGTTAGGCTTGATGGCGCCCAGCTCCGTCTCTTCTCCCTCGCCGTCGAAGTACTTATATCCGCCGAACTTTTCGTAGGAGCTTTCGGCAAACTGCACTTCCTTGCCGACGCCGCTTCCCTTGCTCCACATCTCGGCGGTTATCTCAACGACGAGCTTTGCAATATCCACCCTCAGCTCTTTTGCCGCCGCCGAGCCGTCCGCCCACGTCACGTCGCCGCCCGCAATGTCGGATTTTATGGTGAGAGTTAAAATATACTTGCCCGCGCCGCGAATTTTCAGCCCTTCGAAAGGCTTGTCGTCCTTTTGCACGGACGCGTCGAAGTAATTTTCCCAGCCCTCGCCGAGATTTTTGACGAGGTCGGCGACAAAATCGCGCTCTACGTCGTCAAAGGTCAGCTCCTTGCGGACGACGGACGCGCTTTCATCGAACGACGGTTTGGCAAACTCGCGCTTTTCTATCTTCCAATCGAGCGATTTTTGCTTCAATCCCGAGGGGAGATAACTGTCGTAGTTGTCGTTGTTCCACTTGTAGTTTTTGTCGTCCACGCCGGAGATTGTAAACGTAGCCGTATAATTTCCGACGGACGAATTTTTGTTGTTTGCGTAGGTTATCTTGTCCGCCAGCACTTCGGGCACGCCGGAAAGAGTCACCCCGAACTCCTTCGCCGCGCCGTTCTCGCGGGTGTAGGTGAAGGAACCGGCGTAATCCCACTCCATATCCGAAGTATCTATCGCCGCCTTTTCTATCCACCACTTGAAAGTCGGGTCGAACTTGGGCGCGTTGTAGTTATTTTGGTCATAGACGAATGTCAAGTGCACTTCGTACTCGCCCGCGTCGATGTTCTGGCAGGTGCCGTTGGGCTCTTCGGGGTGCTCGTCGCCGTGCGCGTGCTTTATGTCCAGGCCGTCTATTTTATCGACGCCGTCCAAAACTATCTTGCGGAGGGTGCCGTCATAGATAATGGACTTCCTCGGGTAGAGGTTGCCGTCGTCGAGCTTTCTCCACTGCTCGTTGTCGAAGTCGTAATAGGCGATGGGCGCGCCGTCGTGATAGTAAATCCACCTCAGGCCGGACTCGTCGAAAGTCGCCTTTTCTATCTTGAATTTGATCTCCCCCGAGCCCGAAAGCGCGAAATCGTTGTCCGCCGCGGCCGTAAGCGCGACTACTACGAGGTATTCGCCCGCGTCCTTGGGAGCCCCACCGATGGGGTCGAGCTTTTCGCCCAAAGCGTTGGACTTATAATATGTCAAAGTCAACTGCGCCTCCGTAGGCTTGGACTTGCCGGTGGCAACCCTGATCGAAAGCTCCGCAAACACGCCGTGCGCGTTTTTATCGTATATATAGCTGTTTTTGGCGAGCGTGATAGTCACCGCCGTCTTGCCGCCGCCTACGAGGA
>CANREQ010000098.1 GCA_947629695.1 uncultured Clostridia bacterium
CACTCCCTGCAGTCGGTGCTCGCCTTCCTTGTCTTGCTCGCTTCTCTGCGTTTATAGACTACGTAATTACAAGTTTATCCGAACTTTTGCTTTACAATTACAGCTCCCGCAATTTATAGCGCAACTTGGCTCCCCTTGGCGCAAAAGCACTAAGGGGAGCTGTCGCCGAACGGCGACTGAGGGGATTAAAATGTAATTCTCATACATTTTTGCCGAGACGCTGTCGCGTAGCGACAGGTGGGGGCACTTCTGATTATTTTTCCTTATATATAATCAGTTTTACCAATTATACCCCGCAGGCGTTTGCCTGCGGGGATTTTTTATGTTATACTCTATACGATATGAAACTTGTCTTTTTCGACATCGAGTGCGCGAGCGTTTTCAAATACACCGCAAAAATCTGCGCGTTCGGATATGTCGTCTGCGACGAACAATTCAATATTTTGGAAAAGGAAGATATTCTCATAAATCCCAAGGGCAAATTCCACTTGACCGACGTGGGCGGCGATAAGGGCATAGTTCTCCCCTACGAGTATTCGGAGTTTAAAAAATATCCCGCCTTTCCGCATATTTACCCCAAAATCAGGGCGCTTCTCGAGGACAGGCAAAATCTCATTTTCGGCCACGCAACGCTCAACGACGTGAAATATCTCAACCTCGAGACAAACAGATTTCACCTTCCGCCCTTCAACTTCGAGTTTTCGGACAGCCAGCTCATGTACATGACGGCGATAGGGGATTTCTCCCGTCAATTCGGGCTGGAATACATAACGCGCGATCTCGACGTGGAATTTACCCCGCACCGCGCGGCCGACGACGCATACGCCACGATGAGGGTGGTGGAGGCGCTGTGCAAAAAATACGGGTGCGATTGTCTCAGCCTTGAAAAAATTCTCAAAATCAAGCGCGGCCGCATAAAAAACCGCAGGATAACCAAACCGGTTTCGCAGGCCCAGATAGATTACATCGCAAACAAGGAAAAGGCCAAAAAGGAGCGCGCCGTCCGCCGCAATAAATTCTTCGTCTTTTTGAGCCGCAGAAAGGTCGCAAAATCCGGCCCGTTGCGCGGCACGGTGATAAGTTTTTCCCGCCCCCTCGAGGACGAGATAGAGCTTTCCATTCCCTTTGTCGAAAAGATTTACGCGCTCGGCGGCAGATTTACGCAGAAAACGGAGGAGTGCAACCTCTACGTCTGCCGCGATGACGACGACACGGTGCGCACAAGAAACGCGCGCAAAAAGGAGGGACTCAGGATCATAAATCCCCAAGCCCTGACGGAGCTTTTAAATGGTTGATCTGCCCGAACAATTCAAGAAAAAAATGTCATCGCTCCTCGCAAACAAATACGGGGAGTTTTTGGCGTCTTACGGCGCGCCCGCGTATAAAGCCGTGCGCGTCAACACGCTGAAAATAAGCGTGGGGGATTTTATCAAGCTTGCGCCCGTTGATTTGGGCGGGCCCGTCCCCTGGGAGGAAAGCGCCTTTTACGTTTCGGACAGTCACGCGGGCAAGACGATCGCCCACGCGGCCGGTCTTTATTACGTGCAGGAGCCTTCCGCCATGTGCGCCGCGCCCCTTTTGGACGTACGCGAGGGGGAGAGGGTGCTCGATCTGTGTTCCGCCCCTGGCGGCAAGGGCACGCAAATGGCGCAGAAGATGTGCGGAAAGGGGATAATAGTTTTGAATGAAATCAACTTTTCCCGCGCAAAAATACTTTCCCGCAACGTGGAGCGGCTGGGAATACGCAACGCCGTAGTCACCTGCGCGCCGCCCGCCGCCATAGCTTCTTCTTTTTGCGGCTATTTCGATAAAGTGCTGGTGGACGCGCCTTGCTCCGGCGAGGGCATGTTCAAAAAGGAAGAAAACGCCGTGCGGGAGTGGAGCGAGGCAAACGTAGCCGCATGCGCCGTGCGCCAAAGCCAAATACTCCAAAGCGCGGACCTCGCGCTCGCGGAAGGCGGCAAGCTCGTCTATTCGACATGCACCTTTTCGCCCGAAGAGGACGAGGTGCAAATACAAAATTTCCTCGCCTCGCACCCCGCTTATACGCTTGTAAAGAGCATAAAACTCTACCCTCACGAGTGCAAAGGCGAAGGGCATTTCGCCGCGCTTCTTTCAAAGGGCGGATCGAGCGGGAATACGCCCAAACCTGCGCTCAAAGCCGTGCTTCCGGATAAAACCAAGCTCAAAATTTACAGGCAATTCGAAGAGGCGAGCCTGAAAATTTCCTTTGATAATCTCCACCTCGCAGGCGACGCGCTTTATTCCGCGCCCGAAGGGTGCCCGGAAATAGGAGTGCAAATGCTCCGCCTCGGCGTGCGGCTGGGAAGTTTTATAAACGGCCGCTTCGAGCCCGACCATTCCCTCGCAATGGCGCTGAAATGCGGCGAAGCCGCGTGCGTGGAAGTTGACGGCGCAAACGCGCTTTCATATCTCGGCGGCAACACGTTTTTATGCGACGAAAAACTTTCGGGTTGGCGCGTCGTGACCTATCGCGGCTACCCGCTCGGCTGGTGCAAGGCGGTGGGGGGAGTTGCGAAAAACCACCTTCCCAAAGGCGTGCGCATATAATTTCGTCTGTCAAACGGCATATTTGAATTTAATTAAAAAGTTAAAGGCTTCGGACATTTTGCCCGAAGCCTATCGCTTTGTTTTTTGAAATTATTCCTTCTTATCTTCACCGTCGGCGGGAGTATCCTCGGCGGGAGTTTCTTCCGCAGGTTTATCTTCGGAGGGAGTTTCCTCAGCCGAAGTTTCTTCCGCAGGTTTATCCTCGGCGGGAGCTTCTTCAGTCGGAGTTTCCGCAGGGGTTTGTTCGCCATCTGCTTCGGTTTCGCCCTCGGCATCACTCTCTTCGCCTTTTTCTTCGGTTACGTTCGCGTCAACGTCCGCCTTTTCGTCGTTTACAACTTCGCCGTTTGCCTTGACGTACTTCCTCACATAGCGCTTATTCTTGTTGAAGTTGTACGTGTTCTTGCCTGCCGTCTTTCCGCGCCTGAATTTCTTGAACAGATCCCTGCCCAAAATTACGAGCAACGCAATGAGTATCGCCGCAAGCAGGACAATGGAGGAGAACAACAGCCAGAAGTTGGTATTGTCCGTATTGCCCGCGGTTGACGTATCGTCATCGTCGGGCTCGACCGTCGTTTCCTTGCCGAGGCTTATGTCGTTATCGAACATCGAGTAGTCGGCGAAAATGCTCATCGAAAGGTTTTCACCGTCCACGTCGTCCACCCTGAGGTAGGCGAGCTTTTCGCTGTAATCGCTGTAATTATAGGCGTAACCCGTCTCGCCCTCGGCCGCAGTGTCGCCGTTGAAGGGCACGTACAAGTCGGAGTCGTACAGCGTATAGGTGTAGTATTCAGCGACGTAGCCGAACGCGTTTTTCTTGATTTCCGCGACCTTATCGGCAGTGAGTTGCTTTTCGTAGTCCGCAATGCTCGTCAAAAGTTTGTCTTGCTCGCCCACTTCGGCCTTGTATCTGTCTATAATTTCGTCAGTGTAATAGCCGATAGTGTCGTTGAATTTGCTCTCGTCGAGGGTGGAGGAGCTGTAGTCGAACATCACATAACTGCCCTCTTGTACCCCGTCCGTGGTCTTTGCGTCGCGATAGCCGCTCCAAAGTTCCAGTCTGAACGTTTTATCCTCGCTTCCCGCATGCAGATAGAATGTTACCGTTACCCACTTGTCCGCATATTTGGCTATGCCCTCGTCGGTGGTCGCGTCTATCGTGAATTGGTAAGGATAGCTGTTTTGCGCGGTGTTGTCGTATCTGAGCGCGGCGGCTTCCGTATTCACACCGTAGACGACCTTATCCGTGTCGGGCGCGTCGTTTACCATATAATAATATGTCGCCGAGCCGTCTACACCCGAAGCGTATTTGTATACCTTTGTCCCGTCCGCAACGAGGTAGTGGGGCGCATAAGCCGTCTTTG
>CANREQ010000099.1 GCA_947629695.1 uncultured Clostridia bacterium
GCCGAGGCGTAGGTATGCGCAAATTGTGTCGCGCTAACGCAGGGGAACCCTGCTTGCGCCGTAAATTATTTAGGAAAGGTTTACGCACTCCTCAGTCACATACGTCTTTGTATGCTCCTTCGGGTTATCCTCGCGCGCCTCGTTCTGCTCGCTTCTATGCGTTTATAGACTTCGTAATTACAAATTTATCCGAACTTTTTCTTAGTAATTACAGCTCCCGCAATCAAGGGCGCAACTTCACCCCGCTGAGGCGCAGGTATGCGCAAATTGGGGCGCGCGGCGCAAAAGCGCGGTTTTGCGCCGCGCCGTTAGTTATTTGAAAAAGGCTCCCCTTGGCGTCGATGACGCTCAGGGGAGCTGTCTGCGTAGCAGACTGAGGGGATTAAAATTTAACCCAATATTTAAAGTGTTGTCATTCCGAGCGTAGCGCAAAGCGCGTAGTCGAGGAATCCCCCGTGTGGTGGTAGGGAGCAACGATGAAACGGCTTTCCCACTCAGGACAGGGGGACCCATTCGGCGCGCTTCGCTTGCTCAGGGTGACGGCCCTTGGCGCCCTTTAGTGCCAACGGCACCAAGGGGAGCTGTCGCCGGACGGCGACTGAGGGGATTAAAATTTAATCCGCACCGCTTTCTCTTTCCCTCTCCTCAAAAAGCCAATGCCGGGGATATTTCTCCGTCTTTTTTTAATAAAAAAATGGCCGGATTCAATATAAAAAACTCTTGCGCTATACGGTTTTTTTGAGGATTTTGTCGGTCGATTGCCAAAGCGACAGCGTTTGGATGCTTCCCAAAATGTAATCCGAAAGGCCCTGTGCGATGATTTCCGCCATTTTATATACCATGTTCAGCCGCGTTGACGAGAACAGTGCGTAGTTGAAAAGCGATTTTTCCGCCACTATCCCCATTATCGATATGTCCCCCACCGTCGCAAGCTTTTTGTTTGCGCCGCTCCCCGGCTTCAGACTGCGCCCGGCGATTTTTATGAGCCCTATATCGCCCGCAACCCCAACCGCCGCGTCTATGGCGATGACGGGGCTTTGCGGGTGCGTTTGTTTGATAAACTGCCCCATGTACTTGACCTCGTGCGCGGTGATAGGCTTGGAGAGCGTGCCGTACACATAGACGTTCATGCCCTTGAGCTTTTCCTTGAGTTTAGTCCCCGTGACGGGCCCCAAGGAGTCGCCGACGGATAAATCGCTGCCCACGCATATGACGACGGGCGGGGGAGCAAGCGGCGGCAACAGCTTTTTAAGGGCGATGACCACCCCGTTTGCCGCAAGCGAATTGTACAAATTGAAAGTGTATTCCATTTTACGGATCCCGTTAAAAAAATTCAAAATTATTTACCTGTCCGTTATTGCCCTATTTTCCGCCTTTTATTCACCGCCGCCCGCGGCAAAAGCAAATAAACGCCGCCCTTATTATTATGCGGCGATTGCATATACTGTTAATGTGCGTTTTCGCATTGTTGATAATTTCGGGCAAAATTTTGTTGAAATCATAAAAATCTTTGCGCCATACAAAATTGTCGATAATTTTTCTGGGAAATTTTCTCGTTTTGAAATTGCCCAGATTTTGCCGCTTTTAAGGGGCGCAAGCGGCTATTTTATGCGCTTTTTATCATTATTGCGCCGCCATTGTTGATAACTTTCGGCTTTTGTCACAAAAAATTTTGTTGATAAAAAAATTCCGGTTCTTGATAACTATCGGCAAAGTTATCAACATACTTTTCAACAATTGAACAACAATGTTCATAAAAACTTGCCGATTTTAAGCGTTCGTGTTCCACGTGAAACATTTTTAAAGCCGATTTTTCAATGGAGATGTTTCACGGGAAACATTGTTTTTGTCTCAAAAATTATATGCGCCCAAGGCTGGATTTTATAAAAAATAGTTAATAATAACAATTGGCAAAAACCCTTCTAGCCTGTGAAAAGAGCTTTGGATTTAAGTGAAAATGTGCGGAAAATAATCTGAAAATACGGTGAATAAGCGCAAAAGACAAAGAAAATCGCTTGCTTTGGCGCAACTACTGTGATAAAATTGTTGTTACGGCGGTAAAAATTACTTTCCGTATTATATAAAAATAAAAACCGCGCCTTAAAATGGGGCGCAAAAGAGGTAACCGATTTGAACAAAAAGAGCAAAATCATAATGTGGGTAGTAATCGTAGTGCTTGTCATTGCGGCGGCGCTGACCATTTACTTCACCACCCGTAACGGCGGCGCGACCGGCCTTGATTACAGCCAATTTGCGCGTTACGTCGAATACAACAGCTATGAGGATGTCAACGGCGACGCGTACAAAGACGGCGAGAAGGTCGAAGGTTTCCGCTTTACCAACGGCGTTTTGGAGCAGCTTGTCGAAAAGACGGACTCCAACGGCGCGGTGACGGAAGAATGGACCGCCGTGCCCGTCATCGTGGGCGTGCAGTTTAACCAATACAAGCTTTACGGCACGGTCATGCGCGATGGCAGGCAGGTCAGGCAGTACTACACCTTCGGCCCCTCGTTTTACTCTGCGCCTACCACAAACGGCGTTCTGGAAGAGTGGATACAAAGCGGCGTTGCCGTGCAGTTCACCGACCCCAATTCGGGCAGCGTTTGGTCCAGCCTGTTGTCCTTCGGCGGCATAGTGCTTGTGTGCGTGGTGTTCTTCCTCATCATCCGCTCCACGATGGGCGGCGGCGGAAGGGCTTCGAGCTTTGCCAAGACAAAGGCGCGCGTAACCACCAATATCAAAGTGCGCTTTACCGACGTCGCGGGCGCGGAAGAGGAAAAAGTCGAGCTCGCGGAAATAGTGGAATTTTTGAAGCAGCCCAAGAAGTTCTCCGATTTGGGCGCGCGAATCCCTAAGGGCGTGCTTTTGGTCGGCCCTCCGGGAACGGGCAAGACGCTGTTTGCCAAGGCCGTAGCCGGAGAGGCGGGCGTACCCTTCTTCTCCGTATCCGGCTCCGACTTCGTGGAGATGTACGTCGGCGTAGGCGCGTCGCGCGTGCGCGATCTGTTTGAAGTAGCCAAGCGCAACCAGCCTTGCATTATATTTATAGATGAAATAGACGCCGTGGGCAGACACCGCGGCGCGGGCCTCGGCGGCGGCAACGACGAACGCGAGCAGACCCTCAACCAGATCCTCGTCCAGATGGACGGATTCGAAAACAGCGAAGGCGTAATAGTCATGGCGGCGACCAACCGCTCCGACATACTCGACCCCGCCCTCACCCGCCCGGGCAGATTCGACAGGCAAGTGTACGTCAACCTTCCCGACGTAAAGGGCAGGGAGCAAATCCTGAAGGTGCACGCGCGCAACAAACCGCTTGCGCCGGACGTAAATTTCAAGACCGTCGCCCGCCTTACCGCAGGTTTTTCGGGTGCGGATCTTGCCAACGTTTTGAACGAAGCGGCGATTCTGGCCGCCCGCGCAGACAAAAAATTCATCACCAACGCGGAATTGTTCGAGAGTATCGATAAAGTAACCATGGGCCCCGCGAAAAAGAGCAAGGTCGTCACGGAGTCGGATAAGCGGCTCACGGCCTTCCACGAATCGGGCCACTGTATTCTCGCGAAGCTGTGCGAAAACTGCGACCCCGTGCACGAGGTAACCATCATCCCCCGCGGCAACGCCGGCGGCTTCACGATGACGCGCCCCGAAACGGACAGGGCGTATTACTCCAAAAATTTCCTGCTCGACGACATCTGCATGGGGCTCGGCGGCAGGGTTGCCGAGGAACTCGTAATAAAGGATATATCCTCGTGCGCAATGGGCGACATCAAACAGGCGACGAAATTTGCCCGCGCCATGGTCACGGAGTTCGGCATGAGCG
>CANREQ010000100.1 GCA_947629695.1 uncultured Clostridia bacterium
TTTCTTTATTTCGTTAAGCGGCGTGGAAGTGAAAATCGTGTTGTTGCCGAGATTTATTTCCGCGGAGATTTTACTCAAAGCGACCGCAACTACGGGCACCTGCAGACTGCAATCCAGCCCGCCGAAAGATATTTTTAAAAGTGAATTTCCGGCGGTGAGCTCACCCGACAAGGCGTAATCTATATCACCCAAATAGGGCGAACCGTCGTTATTTACGCCCGAAACTTTGATATATTTCTTTATTTCGTTAAGCGGCGTGGAAGTGAAAATCGTGTTGTTGCCGAGATTTATTTCCGCGGAGATTTTACTCAGTGCGACTTTTTCCGCATACAGCGTCGCACTGCCCGTGACGCAATTGTAATGCGCGACGTCGAACGGGGTGAATATCCAGCCGTAACTCGCCTCGCCCGCGCGCAATGCGCCCTCTTCCCACGCGATAGACCCGTAGGATAAATGCGAACAGGAAATTGCGGGCAGCGCGCCGCCCTCGTACAAATGCTCCGCTACGGTGAACGACGGTTTTACGGGCAAGGTGCATTTATCTATCTTAAACGCCTTTCGGCTTTCACCCGCAAGGAAATAGTTGCCCGCGCTCTCCCCTTTGAGAACGGCTATGGCCGAATAATTGCCCACTTCTTCGGGTACAGTCTCATCCGCAACGCCGTTTTCGGGCGCAAAAAGCAGGGCGACATACAATTTATTTTGCGATAAATCGCTTTCAAGCGGCAATTGCGCGAGTTGTTCCCCACCGCCCTGCAAGTACTTTCCCTCGGCAAAGCTCACGCCGAAATCTATTTTTTCGCCGTAGCTGAAACTTTCGCGCACGGTTATGCCGACTGCGGCCGCGCGGGGCAGGATGCGCGCCCTCTTTTCTATATGAAAATTGCGCGGCAGGACGTAATTTTTCGCGTCCTTTCCACGCAATTCGAAGTACACTGTCGCCGTAGCTTCGCCCGCGGACGATTGGGAGAATTTGCCGCCTTTCGCGACGCACAGCTCCACGTCGTCGCCCGCACAGAATAACTCCGATAAATCCCTCAGCCCGACGTTAGCAAGATCGTCCGTGCCGTCGTACACCTTGTCGCTCGGCGTAACGCAGTCGGCAAAATTTTCTCCCGGCTCCACCGGGCGGGGAAGAATGGAAAAGGCTATGGTCAGTTCACTCCCTCCGTTTCCGCCGAACACGACGTCGCGGCCGTACCCGGGCTTTATCCTGACCGTAACAGAGTAATCGCCCGCATATTTTTGGGCGGAGCCCTCCGCTTCGACGAAATCCCCGCCGCCTTCCAATTGCGGGCATTGGTATTCTCCGTTGTAGACAAACATGTTTTTGTCGGCTTGCACGTCAATTGTTACCGGCGTTACGTTTATCGGTATCTGCTTTTTCGCCGTAACTTCGCCCGCGGAATATTCTATTGTTATGAAATCATCGCCAACATGCGCACATTCGCCCGAAGGATAGGCGACCGTGTAGTCCGAAACGGGCATCCGATAGCATATATCCCCGCTTTCTTCCGTGCAAAAGAGGGCGTACACATCCTCTATTTCGACGGTTGAAAGGGCCTGCACGTCGCTTTGACAGATAACGTCCAGCCCGCACAGCTTTATCCCGCGGGTCTGCTCCCCGCCGCCGCAAGCCGCGCAGTGTCTTTCCTGGATGAAAAGGCCGCTTCCCGCGCCGAAATCAGGTGCGGACCAATCGGTATAGCCCGCGTGTTCGGAATGATAATACACATTCCCCAACCTGCGTTCGAGGCAGATATACCCGTCGTCGGAGGAAAAACAAGCTTCCTCGCCGGCGCTGACTCCCTTGGCAAAGAGCGCGCCGTCCGGGCAGGTTATACAAATTTTTGCGCCCTGCCCGAGCCCGCCGATTTCTATGGGGTTGTCCTTTAATATATTGAAATTGCTCTTCCCTTCCACCGAAAAGTTATCGCAAATTTCGGGCGAGCCGCTTACCTGTATCGCACCCGTCGCAAAAACGCCGCCGTAATTATCGGCATTGTTGGATATTATCTTGCCGCCGTTCATAATAAAGGGGCCGTCTTTTACGTACACGCCGCCGTACTTCGACGATTGGTTGGAAGAGATCACGCCGCCGTTCATTTCAAAAGAACAGCCTTTGCCCATGACGTATACCGCGCCTTCCTCGCACAAATTCCCGTCGATCAGCCCGCCGTTGAGCTGTACGGAACCCTTGTTGACGTACACCGCGCCGCCCGATTTTTTGGCCTTGTTGCCGCGTATCCGGCCGTCGTTCATGACAAAGGAACCGCCGTAAAACATGTAGACCGCGCCGCCGCAATCGCCCTCGTTTGCCGCGGAATTTCCGAATATCGTGCCGCCGTTAAGGACGAAAACGCCGTCGTTGTTTATAAAAATTCCCCCGCCGCTCGCCGTAACCGAGCCTTCGGAGGAAATCAGACCGCCCTTTATATCTTCTTTTTGACCCGTCACGGGATTTTTGCAGTTATGGGTATGGGCCGCAACCGTGCAATCGTCCGCGCAACAGTCGTACAGTTTCAACGTGGCTTCTTCGGAGACGAGAAAGGCCGTTTTTGATGTGCTGTAACTCATCTTCTTGGTGGAAATTTCATATCCGTTGAGGCAGATCTCCACCGTCTTGCCCTTCGGAACGACGAGTTGGCCCGTCAGAACCAGATCGGATGAAAGATAAAACTTGCCCGCAGTCAAATTGCCGTGCGTTGCAGTAAGCGCCCTGCCCGTGTGTTTGCCGCCGTGGACGCTTCCCTTAAAAGAACTTTCGTGGCTTGCCATATCGCTCTGCCCGGCAAGACCGCTTTCCCCGCTTACGGGCAAAATATCGTCCCCATAGCCCGTTTGCAAGGCGCAAGTTTGAGGAATTTCACTTAAAATGCAATTGCTTTTATCTGTACCGCCGCTTTCAAGCTCAATTACATTTTGGGGAAAAGCCGCCAAAATTGCCGCGAAAAGGGCGATAAAAAAGACAAAAACCGACAGCACAAACATTTTGACCTTAAAATTTGCGTGCTTCATGTCGGTTTTCCTGCGTAAAATTATTGCAACCTAAGCTTATCGGGATAACGAATGGCGATAGGCAACCGTCGCTTCATGACTAAAAGTATACCACGGTAAATTCAAAAATCAAGTATTTTGTGGTAAAAAATTTAAAAAACCACAACATATTGCTTTTAGCTGTTATTTTTAACTAATTAGCGGCAGAAATAAAGGGAATAATTGTATTGAAAACAACGCGGCCGAAGAGGTGAAAAAAGCGAGCTCCCTCCATTTATTTTTTAAAATATTTGCCCACGCACCGAAAATCGCTTGATTTTATCCGACTTTTGTTATAATATGTTTGAGTAAAAATTTCACATGCTACTGTGGCTCAGTTGGTAGAGCAATTGATTCGTAATCAATAGGTCGCCGGTTCAAGTCCGGCCAGTAGCTCCATCGTCGCGGTAAAGCGGCGTTTTAAAGCGGTTGTCTTACGGCAACCGCTATTCTTTTGCCGCTTACCGCTCCTCAGTCGCTTGCGTTCGCTCGCTTTGCTCGCTCGGCTAATGCTCCAAATGCGCCCCGACCGTTACACACGGTCGGGGCGTATTTGCGATGTAGTTGGTTGACTTGGACCGTCCGACCTATTGTTATTTTCAAGGGGTCCCCGAAAAATGATTTTCTTAACGCTTAACGGCAAATAAAGTGATATAAATCATTTTTTGGGGTTGCATTAGGTCGCCGGTTCAAGTCCGGCCAGTAGCTCCATCGTCGCGGTAAAGCGGCGTTTTAAAGCGGTTGTCTTACGGCA
>CANREQ010000101.1 GCA_947629695.1 uncultured Clostridia bacterium
GCCGCCCGCCGCGCATTATAATCCCTTGATATGAAACGCATCTTGCTTGCCCTCGCCGTGGCGCTGTACATAGCCGTCCTGCCCGCCTCCCTCCCGGCGCACGCCGAAGCTTCATCTTACGCGCGCGCCTCCGCCAAGGACGCATACTTCTTTACCCAAAAGGACGAAAGCACCTCCGTTTTCATCGTGCCGTACACCTACTGCATAGAGGTTTTGCGCGACGAGGGCGATTGGTATTATGCCTCCTACGCGCGGGATACGGGCGTTTACAAGGCGGTTACGGGCTACTGCCGGAAAAGCGACTTCACGCCCTTGGAGAGCATGCCCGAGGTGACTTACCTCTACAAGACGGTGACCGTCACTTTCCGCTCCGACGGGGGCGGCGGCTCCCTGCCCGTGCTCGACGAGATCTCCCTCGAGGCGGCGTTCTACGGCAACTTTTATTCGGGCGCTACCGCCTATTCCTACGTCTATGCGCACGGCTCGTTCGGCTATATCAAAGGGGCAACCGAGGATTTCCCCCTCAACGCGACCGATGCGGACAAGCCGCAGGAACAGGAGACCCCAACGGACGGAGAGGCACCCGCGGGCGGGATAAATTTCGCCCTCGTGACCGCCCTCGCCATATGCGCCCTCGCCGCGGCGGCCCTCGTCATGCTGTATGTAACTACCAAGAAAAAGAACCGCTCCGACGGCTGAGCGCGCCCTGCCCGCGTGCGCCCAACAGGCAGTAATACTCCCGCAAAACTTCCAACTGCCGCCCGAATCTCCCTATTTTACCGCCTACACGTCGGGAAAATTTCATCAGCGAACGGTGCACGGCTTTCCCGCCGTCCCCTTCGGCTTTAAATTCACCACCGCCCTCTTCCTCGTTGCGGGGAAATAACCCGAAGCCGCGCGCGCTTTGCCCCGCGCCCCCGCAATAGGCGGCCAACGCGCGCCTGTCCTCTTCCGTAACCGTGGACATCGCGCCGTCCAAAAACGCCCACAGCTCCCCGAGGTCGGTCTTCGCCTCCGTCAGGGCGCAAATCCTGTCGGCATAGCGCTCCCACCCGTAGCGATCGCACGCAGAGGAGACGGCATAGCGCAAGGAAAGCTCATCAAGGGCGGCGTTGAGCCCTTCCGCATAAAAATAAAATTTCAAAAGCTGTTTATAGTTGACGGCCCGCGTACCCTTCACGCCCACATCCTCCTTTGCCGCGGCAGAAAGATTTAAAACAAACGTTTGTTTTTGTTTTGCAGTACTATTATAACCTCTAAATATGACAAAAAACGTATAATTGAAAAATTTTCGTGGCAAAATCAAAAATTTATATTTCAATAATGTGTGCGCAAGGCCATTGCGCGCGATTAAATTCTTTACAATCAAAAATAAAGGTGGTATAATTTTAGACGTGAAAAGCAAATTTCTACTTTTGACAACGCTTGCGGCAGTGGTAGCCGCGGCAACCATATCGACGGGCGCGGCTTTCGCCGATGAACCCGCCCCTGCGGAGCCGCAATATCCGGCGGATTTCGTCCGCACGCTCGATTTGAGCGCGGACGGCTTGACGGACTACGCGATAAGCGGGAACAAATGCGCGCTCGCCGGAAAGACTACCGTGTATGTTTTGACCTCTGTCGAGGGAAGCGACGGTAGCACGCTGGAAAGCACCAACGTCGGCACAGAGGTCACCGCGCTCGATTACTTCGAGGGCAAACTGTATTACAAAATCGCGTCCGGCAACGCCTATGAGTATCCCGCCGTGCCCGATTCTTCCCAGCCCGTGGAGCATGAGTTCCCCGCGTCCGTATACAGCGTCACGATAGGCGATTTCATCTACACGCTCAACAACAAGGATGAGCTGAAGCTTTTCAACAACTCCACGCGTGAGGACAGCACGATAGAGGGCGTGTTCGGCGCCTTAAAGGTCTACGACGGCGTAGCTTACGCGGTCAAGGACAACTGCCCGCAAAAGCTCGACGGCGGCACGGCCATCCCGGTGAGCTTGAAATACACCGACTTTTCGCCCGCAAAAGAGGTCGCGACGGGCACGATAGCGGATAAATTAAAGGACCCCGCCTACACCGTCAAGACGGCGACGTTAAAGGCGAGCAGTGCGGAGCAAAACAGATATTACACCTGCATAAACGCGGAAAAGATAGGCGAAGTTTTCGAGACTGTGGGAGATAACCATACCGTAAAGGCCACGACAAAAGCCTGCCTCGTATTGGCCGAAGAGGGGAATTTATCCGTCATAGTCATGGACGGCAATTGCTACATAACGGCGACGGACAATTTGGAGGAGACGGCGTACAGCTCCCCCGCAAACGATTGGCCCG
This sequence comes from uncultured Clostridia bacterium, assembly GCA_947629695.1. Classification (GTDB taxonomy): domain Bacteria; phylum Bacillota; class Clostridia; order Christensenellales; family Borkfalkiaceae; genus Coproplasma. Next base: position 2,323 of record CANREQ010000101.1, read on the forward strand.
CGGGCGAGAACGGGGAACGCAAGGCATACATACGCGAGAGCGCGGGCATATACGCCTCGCCGTACATGTGTTCCTCCACTTTGGTCGCGCGCGTCGCGGCAGATACGCCCGTGACCGCCACGGTAAAGGAAAAATTCGCGCTCGATTTCTTCGGCTCCCACGCGATTTTTTACAGGGTGGAATACGCCGCGGACGAACAGACGACGGTCAGCGGGTTTGTCGCGGCTGGCTTTTTGGACGAATACGATTATTCCGCCGACATGAAAGAGCCCACGCCCGGCGGCACCGAAGGGTTTGTGTACGATACAAACGTCACCACGGTAATACTCGTGCTGGTAGTCGTGGGGCTTGTGATAATAGCCATTGCGTATCTGACAATCGTTGGCACGCGCCCCTCCAAAAAGAGCAAAAAGAGCGCGAAAAACACAAGCAAATCGCCCTCTCCCGACGACGAAGAATAGATTTTATTGAAGAAGAGAAGTTTTTATCATTGAAAAAGCAAAAGCGCCACGGATAACTCTATCCGAGCGCTTTTTTAATTATATGGAAAAGCATTTACCCCGCCCCGTGGGACGCACCGCCCCCTGCCCGAGGCGCGCCGTCACCCTGTCCCCGCCGTCACCCTGAGCGAAGCGTAGCGGAGTCGAATGGGTCCCCCTGTCCTAAGTGATTATGCCGTTTCATCGTTGCTCCCTACCACCGCGCTCGTCCTTAAAAAGGGGCGCCAAGGCGTGCCGTCACCCTGCCCGTCGTCACCCTGAGCAAGCGAAGCGCGCCGAACGGGTCCCCCTGTCCTAAGTGATTATGCCGTTTCATCGTTGCTCCCCAAGACCACACGGGGGATTCCTCCACTCAATCGAGTGCTTCGCACTCTCAATCGGTTTGTGAAAATATTTTTGCCAAGGCAAAAGTATTTTTTACAAAGCGTCGGGCTTGTGCCCTCGCGCGGAATGACAACACATTAAATATCGGATTACTTTTTATCCCCTCAGTCTGCTACACAGACAGCTCCCCCTATTATTAGAGGGAGCCAAGGGGCCGCCCCTATCGTCACCCTGAGCGGAGTGAGCCGTTAGGCGAACGAAGTCGAACGGGTCCCCCTGATATATGCCGAATAGCTTGGAGATAACTTGCAATTACGAAGTGAGTAAACGCATAGAAGCACCCCTCAGTCTGCTACTCAGACAGCTCCCCTTAGCGCTTTTGCGCCAAGGGGAGCCTTTTATTGCAGAATATTTCCTAAATAATTTACGGCGCAAGCAAAACCGCGCTTTTGCGTTAGCGCGACACAATTTGCGCATACCTGCGCCTCGGCGGGGTGAATTGCCGCCTTAAATTGCGGGAGCTGTTATTACGAAGTCTATAAACGCATAGAAGCGAGCAAGA
>CANREQ010000102.1 GCA_947629695.1 uncultured Clostridia bacterium
AGGCAGAGCATGTGGACAATCTCTATTCCCTCAACGACAAGCACGAAATAGTCAAGGCAAAGACCATAAGCGACGATTTCACCCAGCACGGCGCGCCTTATAACCACAAACGCGAGATACGCGCTCGCGGCGAGCATGAGGGAAAATATCACATACGCGCCTATAAAAGTCGTGCCCCGCGCAATGGGATATACGACGAGGCCGGAGATAACTCCCCCGAACGTATAGCCTGAATATCCCGCACGGGCGTTGTTATAGCAAGCCGAAAGATAATCGCCGTAACTTGCAAGCGAATAATTGCGGGTGGTCACCGCGTGGAAGAGCAAAAATGCGGAAATTGCGACCGCCGCGATAACTCCGACGACGCTCATTTTGAGTTTTGCGAATTTTTCGAAAACCAGCCAATAGCCGAGGCAGCAGAGCGCGGCCAAAATCAGATACGACCCGTATCCGAACGTTCCGTACATAAAAGTGCATATCGCGCCGCCGAGGCCCGCGAACACCGTCCTGTGTGTGAGGAGCATTACCGCCACCACGAGGCTGAACAGCATTATAGCCATGCCGAACGTCTCGCGGGTAAATATGTATGACTGTTTTCCGTTGTTGTTTTTCTTCTTCACGCCGCCATCTCCGAAAGCGTATTTTTCACTAAACAATATTATATCATCCAACGCGTAAAAAGACAACAAAATGGCATACAAAATATTAAAAAAAGCGCGCCCGTAATTTGCGGACGCGCCCCTTTTTTTACAGTTTATTTTGACATAAGCCCAAACTTTACGAAAAATTGTCAAAGCTTGGTCTTTCCCTCTTCTGCGTCAACTATGTTATCCGTATTCCACGAATACATACTGCGTATCTCTTTGCCGACCTCCTCAAGCTGATGGGACGCTTCCATCGCGCGCTTAGCGTTGAAGTGCGCCCTGCCGTTGTTGTTTTCGGCTATCCACTTTGAAGCAAACGTGCCGTCCTGTATCTCTTCCAGGATTTTCTTCATCTCCTTCTTCGTCTCGTCGGTTATAAGCCTTTTGCCCGTCTCGTAATCGCCGAACTCCGCCGTATCGGAAATGGAATATCTCATCATGGAGAATCCGCCCTTGTATATGAGGTCAACTATGAGCTTCATCTCGTGAATACACTCGAAGTACGCGTTCTTGGGGTCGTAACCTGCCTCCACAAGCGTTTCGAATCCAGCTTTCATTAGCGCGGTCACACCGCCGCAGAGCACTGCCTGTTCGCCGAAAAGGTCGGTTTCCGTCTCGCATTTGAAAGTCGTCTCGAGAACGCCCGCCCTTGCGCCGCCTATTCCCGCGGCATAGCCGAGGGCTATATCCAAAGCCTTGCCGGTAAAGTCCTGCTCTATAGCCACAAGACAGGGAACGCCCTTGCCCTCCTGATACTCCGACCTTACGGTGTGTCCGGGGCCCTTGGGGGCAATCATGAACACATCGACGTTTGCGGGGGGAATTATCTGCTTGAAATGTATGTTAAAGCCGTGCGCAAAAGCCAGCGCGGCGCCCTCTTTCAAATTCTTTTCAATGCTCTCCTTATAAACCTTGGCCTGACGCTCGTCGTTTATCAGAATCATAACGACGTCCGCCCTCTTGGTCGCCTCCGCTACATTGTAGACCTCAAAGCCGGCCGCCTGCGCCTTGGGCCAGCTTTTGCCGCCTTCGTGCAAGCCGATTATGACCTTTACGCCGCTCTCGCGCAAATTGAGCGCGTGCGCGTGCCCCTGGCTTCCGTAGCCTATAACCGCGACGGTTTTGTTCTTTAAAGCCTTGATATCGCAATCGGACTGATAATAAATCTTGGACATGACACATCTCCTGTTATTTTGAATTTTTACTAATTATATTATCATCTCGCGCAATAGTCAAGCGATATGAGATTTTATTGAAAAATATCGGCAAAAATTTGCATAATTTACTTCAATGGTGTATAATAGTTAAAAATTTACGTTAAGAAGCGAATATTTATGAATACTTTAACTTCTTCACTCACCGTCCTCAAAGGGCTTGAAAAGGACGGGATCTTCCAATCTTTATCGCTTTATTCCTCCTGCGGCGCGGAAGAAAAGAAAGCGCTGTTCGACGCAATGCTTTATGAAATTTTCCTGCGCGGCGCGGAATGCGGGCTTGCGGATTATTTGAGCGATATAATTATCTGCGACGACAACCCATTCAGCCGCAAAAAAGCGGCGGGCGCGGTTACTTCTTCATACCTTGAGGACGCGTTCGTACGGGATCTGATCACAATACAAAACGCAGTGGAAAAGTTGCGCGGCAACGGAAAATTCGAAGTGGGCTTCTGGGACGACTTGCTGTGCGGCACCAAAGATGCGGTGCTCGGCAAACTTTCCCGCTATTATTCGCGTTGCGGCTATGGGGATTTCATAAAAAACACCGCGTTTACCTATGAAAACGGCGCGCTTTGCCCCATCAAAAACGCAGATAAAACCGCCCTTTCCGATCTCAAAAATTACGACGGTGAGAAAAAAATCATACTCGACAACGTGGGTGATTTTTTAAATGGACTGCCCTACTCCCACATGCTTTTGTACGGAGACAAGGGCACGGGGAAATCCTCCACCGTGCATGCCGTTGTAAATAAATTTTCGGATAAAAAGCTCAGGCTCGTGGAAATAGCCAATAAGGATATTGACAAAATTTCCGAAATCGAGAGAAAGCTTTCCTGCGCGCCTTTGAAATTTATTCTGTTTATGGACGATTTGTCGCTTGAAGGAGACAGCGCGCTGATAACCGAGCTTAAAACCATTCTCGAGGGCTCATTTTCGGACGGGCGCGGGAACGTGATGTTTGTAGCAACTTCCAACCGCAGACACATAGTTAAAGAGAACATGTCCGACAGGCAAAACTCCGTGCACCCCGCCGATTTAATGGAAGAACAACTTTCCCTCTCGGACAGATTCGGGCTGACCGTAATGTTTTCGGCCACCGACAAAGAAGGTTATCTTTCCATTGTCAGACAACTTGCGGAGGATCGCGGTTTGAATTGCGACGGCGACAGCCTCGCCGCTTTGGCGGAGCGTTGGGCGATAGTCAAGGGCGGGCGCTCTCCGCGCAGGGCGAAGCAGTTTATCGATTTTATGTATTCCTGCGAAAAGACGGGCAGAAAACCCGAAATCTGAAAATATTTTTGAAATTTTCAAAGTCCGCCGCCGACGGGGCTAACCCCGTCGGCGGCGGACTTATTTGTATGGCGACACGCTTTTTTATCCCATTTTACGGCTCAAACGCGCATTTCTTTTGATTTATTTGCAGTCAACTACCATTTTTGCAATATCGTAAATATCCCCCGCGCCAAGGAAAATGACAATGTCGTCCCCCCGCGCGTCCATGAGAAAATCGTAAATCCCCTGCACGTTTTCGGCATATGCGGAATTTGCCAAAGCCTTGCTCAAAGTCAATGCGCAACCCGCGTCGTCGAAGTACTCCCGCGCGGCGTATGTCTTGTAGATGAGCAGGTTTTTTTGCGGGCCCAAAATCTTGAGAAAATCTTTGAACAGCATTTTTGTGCGGCTGTAAGTGTGGGGCTGGAAGATTATAAAAAGCCTGCCCTTCCTCAGACCTCTCG
>CANREQ010000103.1 GCA_947629695.1 uncultured Clostridia bacterium
GAGGGGCGCGACAACATCAGTTTTCAGCTGTCCTACATCGGTTTCAAATTTCAACTCACACGCCCCGCGAGGGGCGCGACCTGCGTGGACTGTGTCGCATAGTCCAAACCTCTCAATTTCAACTCACACGCCCCGCGAGGGGCGCGACCCGTGCTTCATCGTATCCGTCAGTGATGATAATGGAAATTTCAACTCACACGCCCCGCGAGGGGCGCGACAGGGAATTGATGAATATTTCGCACAATACCAAAGATTTCAACTCACACGCCCCGCGAGGGGCGCGACACATAAATCCCATACCTTTTATAACCATAGTATAATTTCAACTCACACGCCCCGCGAGGGGCGCGACAACATCGAAACTCAATATTAAATGTAGCAGTATATTTCAACTCACACGCCCCGCGAGGGGCGCGACTGCAAATAAGCTGATGTACGACGCCACTACCAAAATTTCAACTCACACGCCCCGCGAGGGGCGCGACTGTTCGGGAATGGGAAAGAAAAGTGATTGCTAAAATTTCAACTCACACGCCCCGCGAGGGGCGCGACGGTGAAATGTTGAAACGTATCAACAAATAATTAAATTTCAACTCACACGCCCCGCGAGGGGCGCGACTTTTTACTTAGAATGCGCAGCGTACGGCCGATAAGTGTGATTTCAACTCACACGCCCCGCGAGGGGCGCGACCAAATGTCAAGGGCGGGAAGGAAAAGAAATAATGATTTCAACTCACACGCCCCGCGAGGGGCGCGACCCGATGTATCCACCTCAGCGTTTTGAACGTTCGGATTTCAACTCACACGCCCCGCGAGGGGCGCGACAATCGCGGTCGCGCTTTAGCCATAATGCAAGGCGGATTTCAACTCACACGCCCCGCGAGGGGCGCGACAAACGGTCGCCGGGCGTGGAAAATCTGGTAAAACATTTCAACTCACACGCCCCGCGAGGGGCGCGACCAAAGCGCAAAAGTCAATAAACCTTGTTCATATGTATTTCAACTCACACGCCCCGCGAGGGGCGCGACTTGACACCGAAAAATAAATGTGATATATTGAATATTTCAACTCACACGCCCCGCGAGGGGCGCGACAAATTAACTATTTTATTAAACAAACCGCCGAAAAATTTCAACTCACACGCCCCGCGAGGGGCGCGACGGGCAGAGACTTATTCCCTGCCCTTGACACGAGAAATTTCAACTCACACGCCCCGCGAGGGGCGCGACTTTTTAATATCCCCGCTACCGAGGGTAAAAATCGATTTCAACTCACACGCCCCGCGAGGGGCGCGACGTTATCTTTTATTATATTCTTGGCGGTTATCGCATTTCAACTCACACGCCCCGCGAGGGGCGCGACAGTTAGTTTCTGGGACTGGTTCAGATATATATTCATTTCAACTCACACGCCCCGCGAGGGGCGCGACTGTTGAGCCTTGTTCTGATAGTAATAAACGGAGGTGATTTCAACTCACACGCCCCGCGAGGGGCGCGACGGATATACCGATGGGCGGCATTGGATAAGATGTGAATTTCAACTCACACGCCCCGCGAGGGGCGCGACAGGTCGATATCGTCATTGATGAACGCCTGTCTGGAATTTCAACTCACACGCCCCGCGAGGGGCGCGACAAGTCACCCGATGGATACGCATTTCAGACTGTCTATTTCAACTCACACGCCCCGCGAGGGGCGCGACGGCGATCTGCTGCAGCATGATAATTGTAATACAGATATTTCAACTCACACGCCCCGCGAGGGGCGCGACCATGAGGGTATACTTGATATAAATAAGATGACTATTTCAACTCACACGCCCCGCGAGGGGCGCGACTTCAATGGCGGGAGAACTCGGCGGCGTTCTGTCGGATTTCAACTCACACGCCCCGCGAGGGGCGCGACTCGACTACAGAGCGGAGTACACCGCTGTTTTGAACATTTCAACTCACACGCCCCGCGAGGGGCGCGACTACTGATAAATTTTTTACGTAGCACAAAAATGAGATTTCAACTCACACGCCCCGCGAGGGGCGCGACTCAGAAGTAGGATAATAGTAGTTAATGCTAACATTATATTTCAACTCACACGCCCCGCGAGGGGCGCGACAGTAGCTTCATCATACTTGCTAATATCAGCAACAGATTTCAACTCACACGCCCCGCGAGGGGCGCGACTCAAGCTCTTTTTCGGAATAAGCAAATTTACGAACATTTCAACTCACACGCCCCGCGAGGGGCGCGACACATTATCCAAAAAAAGTTGTATACTATATATAATTTCAACTCACACGCCCCGCGAGGGGCGCGACCTAACAGCGACACCCAGTTTACGGGGTCAGAAACCATTTCAACTCACACGCCCCGCGAGGGGCGCGACCGTGATATGCGTTGACGTTGACAGCGTAACGCTCCAATTTCAACTCACACGCCCCGCGAGGGGCGCGACCTTTAACGCTCATCTCTGCTAGCCGGCCACTTCGATTTCAACTCACACGCCCCGCGAGGGGCGCGACCTACCTACCACCAGCGCGTTTTTCCCGATATCCTTATTTCAACTCACACGCCCCGCGAGGGGCGCGACAACACAAACTATGCACCGCTTACCATGGCACAACATTTCAACTCACACGCCCCGCGAGGGGCGCGACTGTATCAACAAATAACGCGACCCACAGCGCATAGTGATTTCAACTCACACGCCCCGCGAGGGGCGCGACTGAGATAATGCCTTATTATAATGAGATGTACGAATTTCAACTCACACGCCCCGCGAGGGGCGCGACAATTGCAATCAGGCACTTGATAGAAGCACCAGAATTTCAACTCACACGCCCCGCGAGGGGCGCGACGCAAAGGCCAGCAACAGCAAGCGATATAATAGATAATTTCAACTCACACGCCCCGCGAGGGGCGCGACTAATCAACTCCTTTTTTAATTCATTGCGCTTTTTAAATTTCAACTCACACGCCCCGCGAGGGGCGCGACTATTTTTCTATAGTAACATAATCAGACAAAGAAAATTTCAACTCACACGCCCCGCGAGGGGCGCGACGTACTTTCCATATGTGAAGCCAATGGTTCCACTTATTTCAACTCACACGCCCCGCGAGGGGCGCGACCGGTCAACGAAAATATACTCTTCCGGAAGAATGCATTTCAACTCACACGCCCCGCGAGGGGCGCGACCTGATATCGGCGCCGACAGATACAAAAAACTAATATTTCAACTCACACGCCCCGCGAGGGGCGCGACAATAGTCAAGTGTTTTACGCTAAAATGTTTAACAAAATTTCAACTCACACGCCCCGCGAGGGGCGCGACCAAATGCGTCCCTGCTCATGCCACTAAGATCAGCATTTCAACTCACACGCCCCGCGAGGGGCGCGACCAAAGGCATAAAGATCACCCCTAAAATGTATTACAATTTCAACTCACACGCCCCGCGAGGGGCGCGACAAAAATTTTTTGAAAAAAATAAAAAAATTTTGAAAATTTCAACTCACACGCCCCGCGAGGGGCGCGACACGATCGACGAAAATATGATCCTCCGGAAGAATGCATTTCAACT
>CANREQ010000104.1 GCA_947629695.1 uncultured Clostridia bacterium
TTCTGCCTCAGAGTGAACTGTAAGCACGGTTCTAATAGTAAGAGTGAGGAATCGCCGTTTGGGTTTTGATGAAGGGGCGGCGCGACTTTTAATCGCGCCGCCTTTATGCGGATAAGCGGCGGCGCAGCTTAGGCAAAAGCGGGGCAATAGATAGAAATGTGCAAATAACGGCAATTATATTTTTTACCTTATTATAACGACAGCTTTTAAAAATGTTATAACGGGGCGGCGATTAAAAAATCGCCGCCCCGTTATAAATTCTATAATAATCAATATCTTTTCGGGTTATCAGTTTCGCCGAGCAGATAATCTATGCTCGTTTCGTAAAAACGTGCGAGCTTAATCAACACCTCGGTTGGCACGTCGTTTTCTCCCGTTTCATATTTTGAGTAACCCGTTTGCGACATTCCAAGCATTTTGGCAACTTCTGTTTGGTTAATATCGCGGTCCTCTCTTAAATCGCGTATGCGCCTGTAAATTTTTTTCATTTTTATTTACTCTCAAAAAATTATAACATAGTTGCTTTAAACGCTTGATTTTTAACCTGTTTTAGGTTAAACTTAAAATAAGTTCGGCGATTTCCGACAAATTTATTAAAATGAGAGGTGTATTATGGGCAAATATGTTGAAAATAATCTGCAAAGAAACGAAGTGATTGTCATAAAGGCAAAGATAACTATGTTATCCGTTATAATGCACATATCGAATATTTTGGTTATTCCCCTGATTGTGCGCCTTATCAAGCACGCGAACATCAATTTGGCAGTCACCAACAAACGTATTGTGGGCAAGCTGGGCGTATTCAATACGCAGGCGCTCGATGCTCCGCTCAATAAGGTGCAGAACTGTGCGGTAAATCAGACATTTGCAGGTAAGATATTCAGCTATGCGACGGTTGACATCACAACGGCGGCGGGCAGATATCAATTCATAGGTGTCAAGAGCGGCAACGATTTTAAAAATGTCGTTATGGCGCAGATTGGCCAATTCGAAGAGGACAGGATAAAGCAACAGGCTGAGCAGATGGCGAGGGCTATGTCGGGCGCGATAAACAACAAGTAATCTTATTAGGCGGGGAAGGCGGTAAACGTTTCCCCGCTTATGTTTTGCTCGCTTCTATGCGTTTATAGACTTCGTAATTGCAAAATTATCCGAACAAAATTGTAATAATTACAGCTCTCGCAATTTAAGGAGTGCCTTGGCTCCCTTTGCTCGCAAGGGGAGCTGTCTGCTTGCAGACTGAGGGGATTAAATGTAATTCCCTTACATTTGCAGAGACGGTGTCGCCGAACGCGACCGAGGGGATTATCCTCTGAATAAAATTCCCCGCTTTTAAAAAAATTTCTCTTACTTACGGTTGCAAAAATTCGACGACAAATTCGCTTTACTTTTTTATCCGACTAAGCTATAATATCAATACAATTTAATTTTAAAGGCGATGACAAAGGACAACGCCGCGCGTTATTTTGCTTTTCAGAGAGTCCTCGTTTCGGTGCGAGAGGACAGGCAATGCGCGCAGGTTATCACCTTTCAGCTTATTCCCCCAAAATCAATTCGTCAGGGCATATGTGCGGGGCAATTGCAAAAAAGTAAGGGAATACGGATTCGCAACCCGTCACAAGTTGCGGCAGATGTCAGTTTGTTTTGGTGGTTTATAAAGCGCATTTTATTTTGTGTTCCGAAATAAAGTGCGCCTTAATTTTTGATTTCCATCCGGCAAATTCAATTTTAATTCACAAAAATTTTTTAAGGAGTTTTTATGTACAAGAAGGTGGATACTTCCCTCAACTTCATAGACAGGGAAAAGGAAATTATAGCTTTCTGGAAGAAAAACGACGTGTTCGGCAAGTCGGTCGAAAAGAACGAGGGCGGGGAGGAGTTCTCCTTTTACGACGGCCCCCCGACTGCCAACGGCAAGCCCCATATAGGCCATATTCTGACGAGGGTCATGAAGGACATCATCCCCCGCTATCAGACCATGAAGGGCAAACACGTTTTGCGCAAAGCCGGCTGGGATACTCACGGCCTGCCCGTAGAGCTCGAGGTGGAAAAGGCCCTCGGCATAGACGGCAAACCGCAGATCGAAAAGTACGGCATAGAGCCCTTCATAAAACAGTGCAAGCAGTCCGTATGGAAGTATAAGGGCGAGTGGGAGAAGATGAGCGACCGCGTGGGCTATTGGGTGGACATGGACAATCCCTACGTGACCTACGACGACAAATATATAGAATCCGAGTGGTGGGCGCTTAAGCAAATGCACCAAAAGGGCCTTTTGTACAAGGGACACAAAATCGTGCCCTATTGCCCCCGTTGCGGCACGGCTTTGTCCTCTCACGAAGTCGCGCAGGGATACAAGCTCGTAAAGGAAAATTCGGCGGTTGCCAAGTTCCAAGTGATAGGCGAAGAGAACACCTACATTCTCGCGTGGACGACGACGCCGTGGACGCTTCCTTCCAACGTCGCGCTCTGCATGAACCCCCGCGAGCCCTATATAAAGATAGAAGTAGACGGCGTGAAATACATCCTCGCAGAGGCTCTCGCCCCCAAATTTTTCGAAAAGTACGACGTTTTGGAGCGCAAGACGGGCAAGGAGTGGGAATATCTTGCCTATAAGCCGCTCTTCGAGGAGACGGTGGAAGAGGTAAAGCGCGTCTCCCCCGCGAGCTCGCCCAAAAAAGCGCACTATGTCGTGTGCGACAGCTATGTAACTATGGGCGACGGCACGGGCGTCGTCCACATCGCGCCCGCTTTCGGCGAGGACGACTACAAAGTGGGGCAAAGATATGATTTGCCCGTCGTCCAGCTCGTCAACGAAAGGGGGTGCTTCGACGCGCGCTTCCCCGCGTTCGACGGCGTGTTCGCAAAAAAGGCGGACAAGGGCATATTGGAAATGTTGGAAAAGCGCGGCAACCTCTTCTCCGTCATTCCCTTCGAGCACGATTATCCCCATTGCTGGCGGTGCGATACGCCCCTTTTGTACTACGCCCGCTCCAGCTGGTTTATAGCCGTTACAAAGGTAAAAGATGAAATAATTGCGGCCAACCGCTCTGTAAATTGGATGCCCGACACGATAAAAGAGGGCAGAATGGGGAACTTCCTCGAAAACGTCATAGATTGGGGACTTTCCCGCGACAGGTATTGGGGCACGCCCCTGCCCGTCTGGGTCTGCCCCGACTGCGGCGAGATAGAGGTCATCGGCTCCAAGACGGAATTGAAGGAAAAGTGCGGCATACCGGCGGACAAGGATATAGAGCTTCACAGGCCCTACCTCGACGGCCTCACATGCGCCTGCCCCAAGTGCGGCGGCAGGATGAAGCGCACGCCCGAAGTAATAGACTGCTGGTTCGACTCCGGCTCCATGCCGTTTGCGCAGTATCACTATCCCTTTGAAAACAAGGCACTGTTTGATGAGACCTTCCCCGCCGATTTCATCTCCGAGGCGGTGGACC
>CANREQ010000105.1 GCA_947629695.1 uncultured Clostridia bacterium
AAGACGCCGTCCGCGTGCGCTTCCCGCGCCGCCCGCAAGGGCCAAAATATCTTTATCCACCCTCTCAACTACGGGTATGAGGCGCGCGCCGCCCTCCTTTTTTGGGTCTGCGGAATAAAGCCCGTCTATATCCGAAAGGAGAATGAGGAGATCCGCCTTGACGTTTACCGCGACGACCGCCGAGAGCGTATCGTTATCGCCCACCGTCATCTCGCTGGTGGCGACGGTGTCGTTTTCGTTGACGACGGGCAGAACGCCCATTTCGAGGAGCCTTTCCACCGTGTCCGTGAAGTGCTTGCGGCGGGTATCGTTGTCCACGTCGTCGAGAGTTATGAGTATCTGCGCGACGGTGTGGTTGTATTCCGCGAAAAATTTATCGTAATTGTACATCAGCTCGCACTGGCCGACGGCGGCCGCCGCCTGCTTGGTGGGGATATCTTCCGGCTTTTTCTTTAAAGAGAGCTTTCCTACCCCCATAGCTATCGCGCCCGAGGAGACTATTATTACCTCGTTGCCCTCGCCCTTTATGTCGCTTATCACCCTGCACAGATCGCCGAAGAGGCGGAGATTGAGGCGGCCGGACGCGTGGGTCAATGTGGACGTGCCGATTTTTATAACTATTCTCATAATGCACCGCTTTTATTTATAAATACGCACTTATAATAATTCATTTGAAAAATTATGTCAACCGATAGGCGGGCAAAGGCGCAAAAGTCCGCGGGCATAAACTTGCCCGCGGACAGATGAGTTTGCTTTTTTGTTTTGTTGTCGGGGAAATCAGACTATGCCGTGCGCCATCATGGCGTCCGCGACCTTTACAAAGCCCGCGATGTTCGCGCCCATTACGTAGTTGCCCTCGAAGCCGTACTGCTTCGAGGCGTTGTCTATGTTGTGATAGATATTTACCATTATGTTCTTGAGCTTTGCGTCAACTTCTTCGAACGACCAGAAGAGTCTGCCGGAAGATTGCGCCATCTCGAGCGCGGAGGTAGCCACGCCGCCTGCGTTGGCCGCCTTTGCGGGAAGGAACACGACGCCCGCCTTTTGGAATACCTCTATTGCTTCGAGGTCGGAAGGCATATTCGCGCCCTCGGCGACGTACTTCACGCCGTTTTTGACAAGGGCTTCCGCAGAGGCCTTGTTGATCTCGTTCTGAGTTGCGCAGGGAAGGGCGATGTCACAGGGTATCTGCCATATGCCGGAGCAACCCTCGTGATATTCCGCGGAGGGAACGCGCGAGGCGTATTCCTTTATCCTGCCGCGCTTTACTTCCTTAATGTCCTTGACGATATCCAGCTTGATGCCTTCCTTATCGTAGATATAGCCGTTGGAGTCGTACATCGCGACGACCTTTGCGCCAAGCTGCTGTGCCTTCTGGCATGCGTAGATCGCGACGTTGCCGGAGCCCGAGATAACCACCGTTTTGCCCTTTAAACTGTCACCGCGCACTTTGAGCGCTTCCTCGGTTATATAGATGAGGCCGTAGCCCGTAGCCTCCGTCCTGACAAGCGAGCCGCCGTAAGACAAGCCCCTGCCCGTGAGAACGCCGACATGCTCGTCGCAGATCCTCTTATACTGTCCGAAGAGATAGCCTATCTCCCTGCCGCCTACGCCTATATCGCCCGCGGGTACGTCCGTATCCGCGCCGATGTGCCTGTACAGCTCGGTCATGAAGCTCTGGCAAAAGGCCATAACTTCCCTGTCGCTCTTGCCCTTAGGGTCGAAATCGGAGCCGCCCTTGCCGCCGCCGATGGGAAGACCCGTCAGACTGTTTTTGAGTATCTGCTCGAGGCCGAGGAATTTGATTATGGAAAGATTTACGGAAGGATGGAAGCGGAGTCCGCCCTTGTAGGGGCCTATCGCGCTGTTGAACTGCACGCGGTAGCCCTTGTTTACATGCACTTTGCCCTTATCGTCCACCCAGGGAACGCGGAACATTATAACGCGCTCGGGCTCAACAAAGCGCTCCAAAAGCGCGGCTTTCTGATACTCGGGGTGAGCGTCCACCACGGGCGCGAGGGTCGTGAGTATCTCCGTCGCCGCCTGATGAAACTCCGGCTGGTTGGGGTTGGTCTTTTTGAGGTTTTTCAAAACTTGCTCTACGTACGTCATGATTTGCTTCTCCTTGATTTTTTTCAAAATTTATTCTTTTATATGCTTATAATAGCATATCCGCGAAAAAAGCGTAAATATTTGAGGGGATTTTATGTATTGAAGTTGTTTATATTATCTATAAGCTACACTTATAGAACAAAAATAAAATCGGGTAAACCACTTGCGGAATGCACGATTTATTCCCGATAAAGTTTTAACTTTTTTATCCTTTAAAATTCGGTTACGCTGTTGTTTTTATAGGTGCAGAAATTTATTTTATAACCGTTGGTTATAATATCTTCCGAGCGGTACACAAGCGTGAACGCGGGATTTTTGTCGAGATTTTCGAAAAACGCGTCGGCGCCGCCCACCGCGTCCACTTTTGTCACCAAAACCTCGTCGCAATAGGGCAAAAGCGTCTTGTACATCATCGCGCCGCCTATGACGAAAACGTCCTCCGGCGGATATTTTTTTATCTCGGCGAACAGCTCTTCAAGCGATTGCACGACAGTGCAGTCCTCTCTTTCTTCCCCGCCCGGGAAGAGCACGATGTTTTTGCGGTTTTTCAGCGGTTTGCCGCCGGGGAAAGATTTTAATGTGTTGCTCCCCATGACGACAACGCGGCCCGTTGTCTGCTCCCTGAAAAATTTCATGTCTGCGGGTATGGAGAACATCAGGCCGTTGCTCTTTCCTATTCCCCACTCCCTGTCTGCGTGTAAAATGGCGCGCATTATCTCATCCTTTCCCGCTCATTCGGCTACGGGTATATCGTATTTTTTGGGATTGCACTTGTAATCTGTGAGTTTGAAGCTGTCCACGGTGAAATCGTAGAAATTTTTAACGGAGGGGTCCACCCAAAGTTTGGGCGCGGGGAATTGCTCCATTTCTATAATTTCCTTTATCATATCCACGTGCCTGTCGTAGACGTGTGCGTCGGCGATGACGTGCACCAGCTCCCCCGCTTTGAGCCCGCTGACCTGCGCGAACATTATAAGCAATATTGCGTACTGCACCACATTCCAATTGTTGGCGGTGAGCATATCGTTGGAGCGCTGGTTCAAAATGCCGTTCAAGGTGTCGCCCGAGACGTTGAAGGTCATCGAATAGGCGCAGGGGTACAAATTCATCTCGTGCAAGTCGGCGAAATTATATATATTGGTTAGTATCCTGCGGCTTGCCGGGTTGTGCTTCAGATCGTAGAGCACCCTGTCCACCTGGTCGAACTCCCCCTCTTTGTAGATATTTTTAACGCCCAACTGATAGCCGTACGCCTTGCCTATGGAGCCGTTCTCGTCCGCCCATTGGTCCCAGATTTTGGAATTGAGGTCGCGGA
>CANREQ010000106.1 GCA_947629695.1 uncultured Clostridia bacterium
TACGATTTCTTCGGGGCAAGCGGCGAAAAATTATACGCATGCGTGCAGGAGAACGTGGGCGCTTGCTTAAAAGGCGGCGCGGATTATGTCATCGCGCTTACGCATCTCGGTACGGCCGCGTCGTCCTCGCCCTTTACCTCGCGGGAGCTGATCGCAAATACGACGGGGATAGACGCCGTGCTGGACGGCCATTCCTCCGTCAAAATTTCCTGCGAACTTGTAAAAAACGAAGGCGGGGAGAATGTGATTTTATCCTCCACGGGCGCCGGCTTTGACAATATCGGACGGCTCACCATCACCGCCAAAGGAAATATACAGGCGGGGCTCATCGAGGCGTATTCGGACAAGGACGGCGAAATGACGGGCTATATAGAGGGCATCAGGCAAAAGGACGAGGCCGAGAGAAATAAGAGCGTCGGCGTATCGAAGGTCACGCTTACGACCCTTTCGGATTCCGGCGTGCGCCTCATACGCAACAGGGAAACAAATATGGGGGATTTCTGTGCGGACGCATACCGCGCCGTATCGGGGGCGGAGATCGCGCTCGTGAACGGCGGCGGCATCCGCGCGGATATTGCCGCGGGGGAGGTCACCTACGGGGATATTCTGCGCGTGCATCCCTACGGGAATACGCTGTGCGTGGTAAAGGCCACGGGGCGGGAAATCCTCGACGCTCTGGAAATGGCGAGCCGCTCCTGCACCTCAAACCCCAACGAGGGGGAGAACGGAGGCTTTTTGCAGGTATCCGGGCTTAAGTATGAGATCGACACTTCCGTGACGTCTACGGTTGAGACGGACGAGCAGGGCAACTTCCTCACCTGCGGAGCCGCCCGCAGGGTAAAGAATGTCATGGTCCTCGACGCAAACGGCGGTTATACTGAGCTTTTACTGCCCGACAAGGTGTACACGGTGGCTTCCCACAACTACCTCATAAAGGAAGGCGGCGACGGGTTGAATATGTTCATGGACAACGAGCTGACGATCGACGAGGCGATGATGGATTACGAGATACTCATGGCGTATCTCAAAGACTCGTTGGGCGGAACGGTGGGGGATGAGTACGCTTTCCCCCAAGGAAGGATAGAAGTCGTATAAAGACATTTACGGTATAAAACGCGCCCGCAGGCGAAGCTCAATGCTACGCCTGCGGGCGTTTGTCTGTCTTTTTTATCTGCATGAAATAAAAGTCTATCTGTTTTTGGCGCTCTTTACGACAATGATAATATCGATGATAACAGCTATTGCGAGGAAAAATATTCCTATCATGCACAGGATAAACGCCGCTGTTCTGTTTGCCCTGTCAACGCAATATAAAATAAGCGAAACCAGGCAGATAACGACGGCGACCGCGGTGGAAATATGTTTGACGGGCAGGAATTCCAGGACTTTGCGGTTAAAAATGCTGTCGCAATTTTTTGCGGCTTCGTCAAGCAAAGTCAAAATCCCGCCTATTACAAATATAATCAAATAAATGATCCAATCGGGCATTGCTTGTCTCCCAATCATATTGATAAATTGAAATACGATGGCTTTTTATACGGTATAAAATTTATTCGCGCGAACGACGGAATGTGTTTTCAGCAACCATAAATTATAGCGCGCCGAAGTATTTAGCGAATTGAATACCGACATAAGCGCCGCGGCAATTATCCACAATACTGCGCCTATAATCATAAACAGCTTGCTGACTTCGTTGAAGTTCCATGAGCCGTTGACATAGCAATTGCAGACCGTTAGCATCAGCAGGAATATCCCCATGCAAAGCAAAAGCTGAAACAAACAGCATTTAAGTCCGTAATGTCCGTTGTCCGGCCGCCATTCTTCCCATAAAAGTTCCTTTTCGGCGCGCGCAAGCGTTTTGTAGTCGCGCGGCGGCCGCCCTTTAGCATCGATGAAAAAGGAGGGGCTTTTGTCCAATATGTTGCATAAGACGGAAAGCATTTCAAACGACGGTTGCGCGGTGTTGTTTTCCCAGCGCGACAATGCCTGCCTTGTGACAAAGATCTGTTTTGCAAGTTCCTCTTGCGATAGCCCTTTTTCTTTGCGGGCTTCCGACAATTTTTCTCCGAACGTCATAACCGTGGCGACTCCTCTTCTGTAATTCATTTTACCACTTAGGAGAGAATCGTTCAAGGAAAACGGCCGCAACGGTTTGTTGCGCGCCGTCGCAATTGTTTTGTTTGCCACCATGTGCGCCTTTGCGGTATTAAAATTCCGTTTACCGCTCTCATTTTATCATAATTTCATACGAAAAAAAGCGAGGCGTACCTCACGCCAAAGTTTTAAGATAAAGAACCGCCTAGGGGAGAACCCCTCGGCGGGTAAAACAAACAAAATGAAAGGCAATTTATTTAAACAAAATTTGGGGCAATTTGGGGCAATCGCTTTTAAAACCCTCAAAATTAAGCAAAAACGGGCAAATTTAACTCAAAATCGCCCGTTTTTTTGGTGCACCATACGCAACCTTATTCGAAAATTCCTTTAATCGTGGCGGCATGTCAGCACCCGTATTTGCAAATAATTAACACAAATTGCTTTTTTATTTAATTTATTTACACAAATTCTTTTTTTGTGTATAATATGGATAATTATATAGAAACAGACGCGATCGTTTTTAATTTGCGCTTATTGGAAACGGACGAAGCCGGTTTATTAACCAACCGGGTTTTCGGACATAGAGGCTGAAATGGAACGAAAAATAGTATTAAAAAAAGACATTCTTGACGCATTCAACGCAATCGGCATGAGAGACGGGCAGACAGTTATGGTACATTGTTCCCTTAGTTCTCTCGGCTTTGTCTGCGGCGGAGCGCAGGTGGTAATCGAGGCTTTGATGGAAAGCGTGGGAGAGAACGGAACAATTATGATGCCGTCTCAGTCATGGAAAAATCTCGATCCGTCCTCCGGCGTCCATTGGCAAGAACCGCAAGAATGGTGGCAACTCATCCGCGATAATTGGCCGGCATACGACAAAAACATTACTCCCACCAACACTATGGGCGCCGTGGCGGAGATGTTTCGCCGATGGCCAGGTACCATACGTAGCGATCATTCGGCGAGATCTGTGTCGGCTTATGGACGATATGCAAAGTACTTAACCGAGAACCACGATCTTTCCAATATTTTCGGAGACGGCTCACCAATCGGCAAGCTCTACGAGTTGGATGGGTATGTGCTGTTGATCGGCGTGGGATATGACAAGAATACCTCCTTGCACCTCGCCGACGTGCGGGCGAATTTCCCCGGCAAACACAACATTGTAGAAAGTAGCGCGATTATGGAAAACGGCGTCCGCGTTTGTTGCGTTTCAATATGGCGTTTACGCGGTTGTATATGTTTTCGTCCACGATTTGCGGATACATATTAGTCAATACTTCGTCGTTGA
>CANREQ010000107.1 GCA_947629695.1 uncultured Clostridia bacterium
TACGCCTTATACTCCTCGGAGTGCATGCTGGTTGTATGTCACGACGAGGCATACTTGCAGACCAAGTGGGTAAAGAACGAATACAGCCGTTTTTTAAAACTCGTTAAAGATGATGAAAAACAAACGGACAGCATAGCCATTGCGTTTACGGACAAGCCCATTGAAAAGCTCCCCGGGCGGGACGGAAAAATTCAAGGAATAGATTTGAACAAGTTGGGCGCGCTGGGTAAAGTAGTGGACTTTGTGGACGGACATACGCCCGCGGCTAAGGCAAAGCGCGCCGCCGAAGCCGCGGCAAAGGCGAGAGCGGCTCAGGAACAGCAAAGGCAATTCGAAGAACAGCGCAAAGCACTCGAAGAGCAACAACGGCTTATTGCCGAACAGCTTGAAAAGATGAAAAACGCTCCGACACAGACTTCGCCTTCGGCCGAACTTTCCGACGACGAACTGTTTGAAAAAATGGAGCGTATCCGCGCCGAAAAGGAGCGCAGAAAGAAAGAGGAGGAAATAAAATCAAAGCCCTGGCTTGCTCCCGATTATCCCACGCTTAAACATTTTAATAAATCGGATTTTGAAATTGTTGGCACAGAATTAAAAAAATATAGAGGTAATAGCAGTGATTGTAAAATTCCAATTGGTATAACTTCTATTGGAAAATGGGCGTTTGCAAAGTGCAAAAACCTTACAAGTATAATAATACCTAATAATGTTATTACTATATGTGAATATGCTTTTAGTGGCTGTACAAAACTTACTAGTGTAATATCAGATAATGGGATAGTTAATATTGGTTGGGGTGCGTTTGATGGTTGCAAAAATCTTGCAAATATAATTATACCAAACAGCGTGACTTCCATTAGTAGAAACATGTTTAGCGCGTGCACAAGTCTCGTAAATTTGAGCATACCAAATAGTGTTGTTTCCATTGGCGATAATGCGTTCTATCATTGCGCAAATCTTAAAAACGTAACCATACCTGACAGCGTAACTTCTATTGGTAGTGATGCATTCGGTGGTTGCTCAAAACTTGAAAGTGTTACATTCAAAAATACAAATGGGTGGAAAGTTTCGGAAAATAGCGATATGTCAAACGCAACAGACGTAACCATTACAGACGACCCAACGCAAAACGCAGATTTTTTAAAATCAACTTATCGCAATTATTATTGGCACCGTTACGATAATTAAAACTAAATAGAAGCAAAAAGGGCGGCGCGAATGCGCCGCCCGATTTACTTTGGTGCGGAAACGTTATCTCAGTTCCACATTCAGATTGTGCTTTAAGTTGCCCAAAATCTTCTTTACAAAGCCGTCTATTTTTTCGGGCGTGAACGCTTCGTCCGTGGGCGTAAACGTCACGGTATAGGCCATGCTCTTTTTGTTTTCCCCTATCTGGCTTCCCGAATATATATCGAAGAGCCTCACCGCGCTGACGTATTTGCAGGCGGCAAAGACGGCGGTCTCTATCTGCGCGCAGGTAATTTCGTTGTCCGCAACCAGCGCGAGGTCGCGCGTAACTTCGGGGAATTTGGAAAGCGGCTTGTATCTGAAAGGTTGTGCGTGCGCCATCATCCTTTCGTAATCTATCTCGGCGATAAACGCCTTTCTCTCCATCGAAAGCTCGTCGCAGATCCTGGGGTCAATCCTGCCCAAATAGCCTATCTGTTCCCCGTCGCACAATATCGCGGCG
The DNA here is from genome assembly GCA_947629695.1 of uncultured Clostridia bacterium. GTDB lineage: Bacteria > Bacillota > Clostridia > Christensenellales > Borkfalkiaceae > Coproplasma. The sequence continues at coordinate 1,691 of CANREQ010000107.1, forward strand.
GTTATGCCGGGGTGCAGGTAGGGTTTTTTATATGGAATGAAATCGAATTGTATGTTTAGCCGCTCCGCCAAATCTTCCGTTATGCCCTTGATGTCGAGGAAGGTGCCGTTGCCGAACACCCCTATGCACAGCATTTTGCGCTCCTCGGGGAGGTTCTTTATGGGCAACTCGCCCGGGATATAGACGTTTGCGATCTCAAACAGCTTGCCCTCCATATTGCCCCGCCTCAGGTTCCGCACGATGACGTTCAGCATAGAGGGCGCAAGCGTGGTGCGCATAACGGATAAGTCCTCGCCTATCGGGTTAAGGATCTTTATATATTTGCGCTCTTCCGCGTCTGCGGGGATATGAAGCATATCGTAATCCTTTTCGGAGCAGAAGGAGTAGGTGCATATTTCGTACAGTCCGAGGGATACAAGCTTGTCCTTTACGGCGTTTTCCGCAGTCTGCGCGGCGTCGTATCCGCCGTTGGTCACCCGCGCGCTGTCCAAAAACGTGCCGTGCACATGCTCGTACCCGTACTCGCGGATAAGCTCTTCGGCAATATCCGCATATCCGTCTATATCCTCGCGGTAGGGGGGGACGTCAAGCGTCAGGATATCCCCGTCGGCCTTTACGCCGAAGCCCAACCTTTTCAAAATATCTTCGGCGGCGGCAGTGGGTATGGAAATGCCCAAAAGCGCGTTTATCTTCTTCATGTCCGCCGTCATTGTCTTTGCCCCGTCGCGGGAGTACGCCGTCTTTACGTCTATGTGAATATCCGTAACCGTGCCGCATTTCAGCTCTTCGATGAGGTGCAGCGCCCTCGCCATAGCCCTTTCGGTGGAGTACTCGTTTACGCCCCTTTCGAATGTCGCCGAGGAATCGGAGTGCTGCCCGAGAGCACGGGAAGTCTTTCTCACACTGTCGCGCGCAAACTTCGCCGCTTCGAACAAGAGCTCCTTCGTGTCGTCTTTTATCTCGCTGTTTTCGCCGCCCATAATGCCCGCCAAGGCGCAGGGCTTGTTGCCGTCGCATATGACGAGGTTGTCGTGCGTCAGCTCGAAGCTCTTGCCGTCGAGGGTGACGATTTTTTCCTTGTCTTTGGCTCTGCGCACGATTATTTCACCCTCTTCGAGCGTCGCAAAGTCAAAGGCGTGCATGGGCTGACCCATTTCAAGCAAAATGAAGTTGGTTATATCCACCACGTTGTTTATGGAGCGGAGTCCGCACAGCGCAAGCCGCCTTTTCAGCCATTGGGGAGAGGGGGCTATTTTGATGTCCTTTACGTAATGTGCGATATACCTCGGGCAGAGGTCGGGCGCAAGCACTTCAACTTTTATCTTTTTGTCGCTGCAGGGAGTGACGGTGTAGGAGTAGTCCGGCTCCTTCAAGGGTTTGCCGAGCACTGCGGCGACTTCCCGCGCCATGCCCAAAATGCTGTTGCAGTCGGGTCTGTTCGCCGTGAGCGCAATGTCGAAAATGTAATCGTCCAATCCCAGAACGGGTTTTACGTCTGCGCCGTTTTCGAGCGATTCGGGCAGAAGCAACAGCCCGTTGTAATCCGCGCCCTCGTACATGTCGCCGTTCACGCCCAGCTCCACGCCGGAGCAGAGCATGCCAAAGGAATCCACGCCGCGGAGTTTTCCCTTTTTGATAGTCATGACCCCTTCTATCGTCACGTGGTCCTTGGCCGTCGCATAGACGGT
>CANREQ010000108.1 GCA_947629695.1 uncultured Clostridia bacterium
CGCAAGCGAAATTGAAGCGCTCAACGGCAATTCCCCGATATATCCCGGCAAAAAGGTTTGGTTGCCGCCCATCGTCGGGCCATAGGCCAAAAGGGGATCGAAAGGGCTTTGACAGCGGCGCGCGGCGGTAACTTAAAGGCGGGCGCGGGCATATAGTGAAGTATACCCAAAATATTCCCCCGAGGCCGCACGCTCGGCGCGAAAGGGGAGTGCGCCCAAGCGGCGCAAAAAATAACGGAGGTTTAAAATGTCGTTCTTTTCAAATTTTCAATCGGATAAATGTCCCGGTGCGATAAACGGAAATCCCCTTAACGGCCTGAACGAGAAGGTCTGCATACAGGCGCAGAAGATATTCGACGCGTGCATAAAGCAGGTGCAGATAGAAAACTACGTTCTCACGCTCGGCGATCTTCCCGAAGGCACTACATATCCGTTGACATTTATAAGCGCGCGCTCGGCCGCGGGCGGAGCAACGCTGACAAATATAAGCATAGACAGACAGACGGATAAACCGGGCTGTGCGAGGGTGCAGTGCACCGTTGGTATTCCCGTCGAGATTATATATACCGACGCGAGCGGTGCGGAGGGAATAACCAACGCCGTGATAAGCTATTCGGAGGACGTTTTGCTGTACGTTCCCGCGCCTTCGATAATGCCTTACAGGGCGGTGGCGGAGGCCTCTGCCGTATGCGCGGAGGGAACCTTTGCGGCTGACGGAAGCACGCTTACCGTAAACGCCTGCGTGACGGTAATATTGAAAATCGCCATAGACGTGGAGCTTTTGATACCCGCCTACGGATACTGCGCGATACCGCCCGCACAGGATTATTCAAAAGAGGTGTGCGCGGGATTTTTCGAGCTGCCTCTCTACCCCCAGGGCGGCAAATGCGCCTGCAAATAAAGCGGGAGGCGGCCGTAAATATAATGGAAGGGCTGTGATGGCTATATGACTTCGGGGCGGCAAAAACTTCGCGTTTTTGCCGCCCATTTTGACGTTTTGAGGCTCAATTATAGTACTATGCGTGACATAATAACCCTATTTTAAGTTAATATTGACAAATTTTAAGGTAAAAATAAAAATTGCTTTAAAAGCGTTTTGCCGTGTGCTATAATTGTGGTATGAAAGTTTTTGCTATAAGCGATCTGCATTTATCCGGCCTTGCCGACAAGCCCATGGATATATTCGGCTCCAATTGGGAGGGGCACTTCGATAAGATCTGCGCCGATTGGCGCGGCAAGGTAAGCGACGACGACGTCGTGCTTTTATGCGGGGATACGAGCTGGGGCACAACATTGGAAGAGGGCGTGTACGATCTGGAAAGGCTCAAGGGCTTAAAGGGCAAAAAGGTATTTATACGCGGCAATCACGATTATTGGTGGAACGGCATTTCAAAGCTTCGCGCTTCTTCGCCGGACGACAGCTTTTATTTTCTGCAAAACGACTGCGTGAGGTTCGGCGATATAATAATCTGCGGCTCCCGCGGGTGGTCGTGCCCGGGCAGTTCCGATTACGGCGCGCAGGACGAAAAGCTGTATCTCCGCGAGGCCGAAAGATTCAAGCTCTGTTTTTCGCAGGTAAACAAGATAAAGCGGGAGGGCGATACGTTGCTGGCCATGATCCACTATCCGCCCATGGGGGTCAAGCTCGCTCCCACGCTCTTTACGGATCTGTTCGAAGAAAACGGCGTGAATAAAGTCGTCTTCGGCCATATCCACGGGGAAACATATTTCCCCTTCCGCACGGTTAAAAACGGCATAGAATACATTCTGACCTCATGCGACAAGGTGGGGTTTGCTCTCCAGAAGATTTTATGAATATGATGAAGTCCTTCGCAGCCGGCCCGCATTTAAATGGGGGGATTACGGCTTTGCCCGCTTCGACCGATAACGGCAAACGGAAGTCCTTACGACGGCTCGGAAAGGCGCAAAAATTAAGCAAAGTTTTTTAAACTTTTTTGGCCTCAATTCCTTTACTTTGTACAAGCGTTGTGATATACTCATAAAAAATCGAGGTTCAGGAAACTCAGGTGTCGGAATACTTGCCCGCCGCTGTAAGAAATAAGCGGCAAATTGCGATATTTATTAAAGCGGACTTCGCCGCAATCGCTGATTTTTCAGCCATTGTCACGGCGCACTGTTCCGCTTTTTTTATGACCTGACTTACCTCGCGGGGATACGCAAATGTTAAAGAGAAAGGATCTTTTGGGTTTGTACGGCGTTTCGGCCGGGGAAATAACCGAAATTCTTGACGCCGCAGAGCAGATGAAAAGGGCGGTAAACAGCGGCAAAAAGAGCTTTGATATTCTAAAAGGCAAGACGCTTGTAACGCTTTTTTACGAGAACAGCACCCGCACGCGCACTTCTTTCGAGCTCGCGGGCAAATATCTCGGCGCGACGGAGGTAAACATTTCCGCCGCATCAAGCTCCGTGCAAAAGGGCGAAACGCTGATAGACACGGGCAAGACGCTTCAGGCGCTCAAGGCCGATTTCATCGCAATACGCCACCCCATGGGCGGCGCGCCCCATCTCCTCGCAAAGACGGTGGGCTGTTCGGTGCTCAACGGCGGCGACGGAATGAACGAGCATCCGACGCAGGCTCTTTTGGATATGCTGACCATACGCGAGACGTTCGGCACGTTCAAAGGGCTCAAAATAGCCATTTTGGGGGATATAAAGCACAGCAGAGTGGCAAAATCCAACCTCTTCGGCCTGACGACGATGGGCGCGCAGGTGTGGGTTTACGCCCCCGGCACGCTTATTCCCAAGGGCTTTGAAGAGCTCGGCGCGCATATAGCCTCCTCGCGGGAGGAGTGCATAGAGGGCGCGCATGGGGTAATGGGGCTGAGGATACAGCTTGAAAGGCAGTCGGGCGGGCTTTTCCCCTCGCTTTCGGAGTATTCCCGCTATTACGGCGTAAACGACGCGCTTTTAAAGTACGCGGCAAAGGACGCGATAGTATTGCACCCCGGCCCCGTCAACCGCGGCATAGAGCTTACGCCGCAGGTCATCGACGGGCTGAAAAGCAGGATAGAGGACCAGGTAACGAGCGGTCTTTCGGTGAGAATGGCCGTGCTCAAACTTCTTTCGGAGTACAGGGAGGTAAACTGTCTGTGAAAACTTTGATAAAGGGCGGCGAGGCCGTCCTGCCCGAAGGCGTAAAAAAATGCGACATTCTGATTGACGGCGGCAAGATCGAAAAAATTGCGCCCTCGCTCACAAGTAGC
>CANREQ010000109.1 GCA_947629695.1 uncultured Clostridia bacterium
GGCTTTCCGACCGACTTGCAGGCCCAGATGACCGCGCTTTGCTGTATATGTTCCGGCAACTCGATAATAACCGAAAATTTATTCGAAACGCGTTTCAAATACGTGCCGGAGCTGAGGAAAATGGGCGCGGACATAACGGTCATAGACAGAAACGCCTTTGTCCGCGGCGTGCCCGTGTTGAAGGGCGCGCAGGTCGTCGCGCACGATTTACGCGGAGGCGCCGCGCTGGTTGTCGCCGCGCTGTCGGCGAACGGTAGGAGCGAAATTCTGGATATTTCTCACATAGACAGGGGATATTCGGATTTTGAATATAAATTGAGGGCGCTCGGGGGAGATATCGTCAGGGTTGCCGTCTGAAAGGTTACAGATGAAGTACATAAGGAAAGTAACGGCTCTCGTGCTTGCGATAATCTTCTGCGCCGCTATAATAATCGGATTGGGCGTGATCTATTCCGTAAAAAACGTCAATGTGGAGTTCATCGATTACACGGGGGAACACGCGGAGGATTTCGCGCGGACTAAGGAGAACTTGAATAAGCTGAAGGGTTCCGGCATGCTCTTTTTGTCCGAGGGCGACGCGGTGGAAAATTTAAGCGACAAAAGCTCGCTTGCCGTGGCAAGTTTCGAAAGGATCTATCCCTGCACCGTAAATATCGTCATCAAGGAGAGGATAGAGTGTTTCGTCTCACGCGCGGACGGCGTCGTTTACGTCTACGACGAGGACGGCGCGTTCATGCGGCACGAAATGACGGAGGGGGAATATCTCAATCCCGCAGACAACAGCCCCGATATAGAGGTGCGCGGCGAAAACACCGATATGCTTACCGTAGATGAGTATAAAAACGTCGGCTCGCTTTTAAAGAGCTTCAAGGCTTCCTTCGGCGCGCTGAGAAAACTTGTGGACGGCGTTATAGTTTACTCAAGCTTATCCTCCGCCAACGTGGTTTTAAGGAGCGGCGTCTCCATAGTCGTCTCCGATTGGGAGCAAGGCCAAGCCGAAAAAATGCAGGCAGTGTACGATTGTTACAAGAGTTTGTCCGACGGCCAAAAGACGGATAAGGACGGCAAAATAACCGTCGTCGGCGGCTCGGCGGGCGCACAGCCCGCCGCGAGATACGGCGTAGTGCGGTAAAATTAAGTTAATCAAGGCATATATGCGGCCCGATTTATAAAATCGGGCCTTTTTTTGCAGAGAATATATCCTCAGAATGTTGACAAATATCTATTCAATATTATATAATATTTCTCGGATGCCGAATCATCTTCGAAATAAAATTAAAGGTGAAAAAAGTGCGTAACAAAAGCGTAGCGGTATTGGATATACGTTCGCAGGAAGTGACTGCGGCGGTTGCTCAGAAAGGGGTGAACAACACCTTCATTTTAAAGAGCCGCAGCGTCGTGCGGTACGACGGATATGCGCAGGGTGAATTGATAAATACGAAGGATTTTCAAATTGCCGTGCGCAAGGCTTACGATGAGGCGATAACCTCGTTCGGCGCGCAGGTCAAGGAGCTGTACGTAGCTATCCCCGGGGAGTTTCTCCGCGTGGAGCAAAACGACAAGGTCATAAGCTTCCAATCGCCCGAAAGGATCTCCTCAAAGCACGTGGACAATCTCGTCTATTCCGCAATGCCGTCGGTGGGCGGCGACGAAACGGTGATATTGTCCAGCCCGCTGTATTATGTGCTTTCGGATAACCGCAAAGTAATATCCCCGATAGGGGAGACAAGCAGTAACCTGCGCGTCAAGCTTAGCTTTTTCATCTGCAAAAATTCATTTCTCGAATGTATACGGCGGGCGTTCGACGGTATTGCCGAAATACGCGCCTTCAATTGGGTCCCGCAGATATACGCCCAGATTATGTACCTCGTTCCGCCGGAAAAGCGGGATAACTTCGCCGTCATTCTCGATTTGGGTGAAATATCCTCGACTTTCGCGGTCATATGCGGCAACGGTTTGGCGTTTTGCGAATCCTTCTCGGTAGGCGTCGATCATATGGCCGTCCTGCTTATGGACGCCTTGAAAATACCTTACGGCGTTGCGCTGTGGTTTATATCCAACGTCAACTTAAACTCCGGGGACAAGGCGATCTCCTACGAGGAGTACAACGATAACGGAAAGATATACAGATTTCCCACCTCACAGCTCAAAGAGCTTCTCCGCGAAGGCCTCGACGGCTTGTGCGGCATGGTAGAGGAGTGTAGGCAGGCTTATGTCGGCAAGGATCTTTCCGGAAAGCCCATTATGATTACTGGCGAAGGCGTAGGCGTGATACGGGGACTTAACGAGCATCTTTCTTCCCGCCTCGTCGCACCGGTGGAAGTCGTCGTACCCGGGTTGCCCTATTACAACAAGCCGCATTTTTCGTCGCTGTTTTCGCTGTTTGCGGCGGCGCTCGGCTGATTTCAAACACAGTGGCGTACTTAACGCCGACCATATAAATTTTACCTAATTGATTCGGAGGAAACACATGTTAAACGATTTACAGGATAACGAATTTGAAAATGAACCCAACTTGACGGGCAGGGCGCGCATCAAAGTCATAGGCGTGGGCGGCGCGGGAAACAACGCCGTCAACCGCATGATAGAGGCTAAAATAGACTGTGCGGAGTTTATCGTCGTAAACACCGATTTGCAGATTTTGAAGCTTTCTCCCTGCGAAAATAAGATACAGATAGGCAAACAGCTTACAAAGGGATTGGGCGCAGGCGCGGATCCCGACGTCGGTATGCATGCGGCCGAGGAGAGCAAGGACGCCCTTCAGCAGGCGATCAGGGGCACCGATTTGCTGTTTATCACCGCAGGCATGGGCGGCGGAACGGGTACGGGCGCGGCTCCCGTAATCGCCAAAATGGCGAGGGAATTGAAGATTCTGACCGTCGCCGTCGTCACCGAGCCCTTCGTTTTCGAGGGCACTAAGAGGATGGAAAATACCAAAAAAGGCATTGAAAACCTCAAAAAATACGTCGATACTCTGATTATAATCCCCAACGACAAGATAAGGACGATAATCGATAAAAAGACCACCATAACCGACGCCCTGCGCGTAGCGGACGACGTGCTCAAACAGGGCATAAGGGGCCTTGCGGAGCTCATCGTCAACCCCGCGCTCATCAACCTTGATTTTGCGGACGTGCGCACTATTTTGAAGGACAAAGGCGTGGCGCACCTCGGCGTGGGCGTTGCGAAGGGCGACACCAGGAT
>CANREQ010000110.1 GCA_947629695.1 uncultured Clostridia bacterium
CGTTTGCAATAAAATGACGAAATTTGCTCTCTATACGCCCTTGCGCGGGCGCAAAGCGCGCTTTTTTGTAGGGGTTTGCGTAAAAGTAACCGCGCGGGAGCGCATTTTATCAGCCGAGCGCGATATAGCGGGAAAGCCTTTCCAATATCTCCCCGTCCGCTATCGATCTTACCGGCGAGAGGGGGAAACATTCGTAAAAATCACAGCCTCCCACGGCGGCGCTGTCCCGCCCCTCTTGTCCCCGCCTTTCGCGCGCGGCGCGGCTGCCGTCCGCCTTGTTTCCCCTTTGGCCGCCATTGCCGCTGGCGGCAAGGGCGGCGGCTATCCTTTCGGCATTTTCTATAGCGCGCAGAGTATCCCCGCCGCCCATATTTTTGAGCATGGGCCGCACGTCCTTCAGGGCCTCCTCGTCGCCGCCGGCAATGGCGAGCAGTAACAGCAAAAGCAGTTGCATAAATTTCCTCCCCCTCATAAACTGTATTGACGATAACATTATATGCGGGGGCAATCCATGAAAGATTTCAAAAGCTACAGCGCGCCCACGGGCGGCAACGGCGCGGACAGCGCGGACGAAAAGGAGCAGACGGCCAACCTTGCCGCGGCTATCGCGAAGGCGTTCGGCGGAAAGAGCGAGGGGCAGATCTGGCAGACGATTTTAAAACAGGCCGAGCAGGGCAAGCGGGACGGCACGCTGACAAATGCGGACCTCGATAACTTTTACGCCGCGCTCTCTCCCCTTTTGGACGCGTTCAAGCGGCAGAAGCTGAAGCAGATAATAACCAAGTTAAAAGCCATATAGCGGGGTTTTTTCAATCATATTTGCGGGGCAAAGCGAAAAAATCATCTCTTCCCCGCGGCCGACAGGCGCGAGACGGCGCGAAGGAAATAATCTATCTCCCTCTCGTTGTTGAAGGCCGAAAGCGACGCGCGGACGAGCCCTTCGGAGCGCAGGGCCTTGTGCATGAGAGGCGCGCAGTGCAGCCCGCCACGCACGCATACAGAAAACTCCTCGGAAAGCCTGTAAGCCGCCATCTCGGACTGCATATTGCCGAGAGAAAAGGCGCATATGCCGCAGTCGTTGGTGCGCGAATACACCTTTACGCCCTTTATCGCGGAGAGGCCGTTGAGCAGTAAATCGGTGAGGTACACCGTCCTGTCGCGGTTTTCGTTGAGATGCGCGCCCAGATACAGCGCGCCCTCGCCGAGGGATATTATCGCGGGATAGGAAAGGGTGCCCGCCTCCAGCCTGTCGGGATAAAAATCGGGCATTTCAAGGTTATAGCTGTCGCTTCCCGTGCCGCCGAACGCGACCGGGCGGGGGTTGAATCTTTCCGAGAACACCAGCGCGCCGCTCCCCTGTATGCCGAGCATGCCCTTGTGCCCCGCAACGGCCAGCGCGTCTATGCCGAGGCTTTTAATGTCCACCTTTCTGTGGCCGCAGGCCTGCGCCCCGTCGCAGATGAGGTAGGCGCTCTGCGGAATGGAAGCGCGCACCGCCGCAATATCCGGCGAGGCGCCCGTGACGTTTGACGCGAGGGTCACGACCACCGCTTTCGCTCCCTTTTTTGCCTCTTCGGCTATGAAGCGGATATCTATGTCGCCCGATGGGGTCAGCGGGGCGTATACGACTTCCGCGCCCTGCTTTTCGAGGTATCTGAGCGGGCGCAAAACGGAGTTGTGCTCTGCGACTGTGGTTATCACCCTATCCCCCCTCTCTATGGAGCCGAGAAGGGCAAAATTGAGCGCTTCCGTGCAGTTTTTGGTGAAAACCACCCTGTCCGCGGAGGGCGCGCCGAAAAAGGCGGCGAGGCGGGTGCGGCAGGCGTACACCCTCTCCGCGCAGGCGAGGGATAATTTGTGCCCGCTCCTCCCGGGATTTGCACCGGCTTTCAGTGCGGCGGCCGTCGCACCTATTACGCCGTCCGGCTTGAATCCGCCCGTCGCCGCGTTGTCGAAATATATCATAAACAGCTCCTTTGTCATAATATGTAATATGGCGTGACAGCCTATTATATTTACAAGGTGATAAAGTTATGACAGAGACATTGGCTGTTTTCCGTTCCCGCTCCCAGGCAATGGACTGCTATTCGCGCATTAAGGCGGCGGGGCTGGGCGCACAGCTTATCAACACCCCCAAGGAGGCGGGCGTGGGGTGCGGGCTATCGGTTAAATTTGCGAATGCGGCGGCGGGGCGCGTCAAAAATATCATTGCGCGCGCAAATTATTCGGCGTTCTATTGTTATATGAAAATAGAAAACAGATACGGCCGCATTTATATCTCCCGCACCTGATTTTTTATTTTGCGTATTGCCGCGGGTTATTTCAAGCCGAAATTATTCCGGCTTTTGCCATTTGAGTTGAAATTATCGGGCCGCCGTGATAAAATACGGGTATGAAAGATTATACGAAGGCGCTTGAAGAGCTTGCCCGCCTCTACCCGAACGCGCGGCCCGCTTTGAAGTACGAAAGCGATTATCAACTGCTTGTTGCCGTCATTCTGTCGGCGCAGTGCACGGACGAGAGGGTGAACAAAGTGACGGCGGAACTGTTCAAAGAACACGGTACACCCCAAAGTATGCTTGAATTATCGCAGGAAGAGCTGGAAAAATTCATCTATTCCTGCGGGCTGTACAAGAGCAAGGCGGCGCACATACTTTCCGCCACGAGAGACATCGCGGAGAAATTCGGCGGACAAGTGCCGGGAGATTTCAACCTGCTTAAGAGTCTGGCGGGCGTGGGGCAAAAGACGGCTAACGTCGTCTATGCGGTCGCGTTCGGCGGCGACGCGATTGCCGTGGATACGCACGTTTTCCGCGTTGCCAACAGGCTGGGGATTGCCAAGGGCGACACGCCTTTGAAAGTCGAAGAGGGGTTGAAAAGGGCAATTCCGCAGGAAGATTGGAGCAAGGCGCACCATTGGCTGATATTTCACGGGCGGCAGGTGTGCCACTCCCGCAAGCCCGATTGCGCCCACTGCACCCTCGCGGGCTATTGCGAATATTTTGAGGACAGCGGAGCGAGCCCCTCTCGGTCGTCACCCTGAGCAAGCGAAGCGCGCCGAACGGGTCCCCCTGTCCTGAGTGAGAAAGTGCGGTTGCCGCACCCTATATCTCCCCACTTCCCTTATCATATGGAAGTGGGGAGATATAGTTTTTGGGTG
>CANREQ010000111.1 GCA_947629695.1 uncultured Clostridia bacterium
TGGACACCCACTGTTTTGCCGCGCGAGATGAGTGAGCGCATAGTGAATAGCGCGAACGGTGACCGAACACGGCGTTGCCCTTACGCCGTGTGAGACTTCCTCGACTCTATCGAACGCTACGCGTTCTTAATCGCGCGGAATGACAGTTTGGGTGCCCCCACTTGCCCTCTTCCACGAAGTGGGGGAGGGTGGCGCGTAAGCGACGGGTGGGAGCCAAGGGGAAATAATCCCCTCAGTCGCCGTTCGGCGACAGCTCCCCTTGCGAGCAAAGGGAGCCAAGGCGTGCCGTCACCCTGAGCAAGCGAAGCGCGCCGAATGGGTCCCCCTGTCTTGAGTGGGAAAGCCGTTTCAAACAACACCCTACCACCACGAGGGGGATTCCTCCACTCAATCGAGTGCTTCGCACTCTCAATCGGTTTGTGAAAATATTTTTGCCGAGACAAAAATATTTTTTACAAAGCGTCGGGCTTGTGCCCTCGCGCGGAATGACAACACTTTAATATCGGGTTACATTTTATCCCCTCAGTCTGCAAGCAGACAGCTCCCCTAACCCTACGGGTTCAGGGCGCTATAAGGTGAAAGCGGCGCGGAGCCTTTCCCAAATAACTTATGGCGCAAGCAGGGTTCCCCTGCGTTAGCGCGCCCCAATTTGCGCATACCTGCGCCTCGGCAGGGTGAATGCCCGCGATTATATTTTATGTGCGCCCCTATAAATCGCGGGCAGAGGGGCAGAGCCCCTCAATATCACGAAAAATCGCAGGCACGGTTTGCCGAGATTTTTGTGAACGCGCGACGCTTATATGCGTTTAGCGGGAGCAGTGCAGAAGTGCGCGAGGAGTAATCATCGCGCACTTCTGCACAAAAGAAGCGGCGAAAATCGCCGCTTCTTTTATTTTTACAGCAAAATGCAAATCACTCCCCCTTTACCCTCGTTAACTATTCTCGTTATAGTGCGGCGCATTTTGTTGCGCGTGTCCTCCTGGATGCCGCATACCTTGCCCTCAAGCCCCTCCTTTACCATACTGCGGAGCGACTTGCCGAATAGGCTGGTGTTCCAGGTGGCCTGCGGGTCAGTTTCAAATCCGTTCATGATCCCGTTTACCATGTCCTCGCTCTGGGAGGCTACGCCCATAATGGGATTTACCTCACCGCTGACGTCCACTTTGACGACGTGATAGCTCGGCGCGGTTGCCCTCAAACGTATTCCGACATTACCTCCCTGACGGATAAGCTTGGGTTTATCAAGATTCAGATCCTCGTCCGAAGGGCGCACTATGCCGTATCCCGTAGCCTTGGCGCAATCGAACGCGTCGCGCACTTTGTCGTAGCTCTTCTTGGCCTGGGAGGCCTTTGCCACATAGGACATCAACGAGCCCTCGTCGCATATATCTTCGCCCGAAAGCGAGGACAGCATCCTGAAGAACACGCCCTCGCGGAGGGACGCGTCCACCGTCGCCTTGCCCGTGGAGAGCGAGAGGTTTACCCCCACTTCGCCGCTCCAATATTCACAGCCGGAGAACATTTCGTCAAAGGCCGAACACTCCCGCATTACGCTTACCTTTTCGGCCGCCGCACGCACGCGGCTCAATAGTTCCGCAACGGCGGGGCTGTCGGTGGGAAGCACGCGGAGCCAATCGGGAATATTGACGTCCACGCCCGTGACGGGAAACTCGAAAAGCACCGCACGGAGCACGCGGAGCAAGTCGGACGCGGTGGCACGCTCGCAGTTTATCGCCTCCGCCGAACAGTTGTACTTTTCGGCGAGCTCGGCCTTTAACGCCTGGGATTGGGGCGACTGCGGGTCGGCGCAGTTGAGCACGAGGACAAAGGGTTTGCCTATTCTTTTAAGCTCCTCGACCGTGCGCTCTTCCGCGGGTATATAATCGTCGCGCTCTATGCCGGTGACAGAGCCGTCGCACGTCACGCATATACCTATTGTAGAGTGGTCACGTATGACCTTTTCGGTGCCGAGAGCGGCGGCCTCGGTGAAGGGCAGGGGTTTATCGCTCCACATCGTGTTTATCAGGCGGGGCATGCCGTCCTCCTCGAATCCGTTCGCGCCCGCAACGGCAAACCCGACGCAATCTATGAGGCGCACATTTGCCTCCGCATTGTCTATTTTTACGCGCGCCGCCTTGGCGGGAATGAATTTGGGCTCGGTGGTCATCACCGTTTTACCCGCGGCGGATTGGGGGAGTTCGTCTATCATCTCCTGTATTCTGTCGCCCTCGGCATTGGGGAGAACAAGCTCGGTCATAAACCGCTTGATCAAAGTGGATTTACCCGTGCGCACGGGGCCCACAACGCCGACGTAAACGTCACCGCCGCTTCTTTCCGCTATATCCTTATAAATACCTGTATCCAACATCTGTCGCCTCCGTCCACGTCTAAGCCAAATTTATGGCCGCATTACGTATAATATCATATTATGCCCGGCCCGCCGATATGCACGCAATTTACCTAAAATAAAAAATTTGAGGGCAGATGATGAAATCCCCCATGGCTTTACAATATCGCATTGCGCGCGCATTGAAGGCGGAATGACGACTTTTATTTAGGTGGATTGAATTTTAATCCCCTCAGTCGCCATTCGGCGACAGCGTCTCGGCAAATGTAAGGGGCAACATTTGCCTCGGTCACCGTTCGCGCCATTCACTATGCGCTCACTCATCTCGCAAAGCCAAACAGTGCACTGTACTGTTTGGGAACTCTTTGCTCGTCCCACTTCGTGGAAGAGGGCAAGGGGCCGTCACCCTGAGCGAAGCGTAGCGGAGTCGAACGGGTCCCCCTGTCTTGAGTGGAAAAGCCGTTTCAAACAACACCATACCACCACGAGGGGGATTCCTCCACTCAATCGGCGGCCTTTCGGCGCGCCTCAATCGGTCGGAATGACAACACATTAAATATCGGGTTACATTTTAATCCCCTCAGTCTGCAAGCAGACAGCTCCCCTTTGGAAAGGGGAGCCTATTGCGGGAGCTGTAATTGTAAAGCAAAAGTTCGGATAAATTTGTTATTACGAAGTCTATAAACGCATAGAAGCGAGCAGAACGAGGCGCGCGAGGATAACCCGAAGGAGCATACAAAGACGTATGTGACTGAGAGTTGCCGCAGCGCAACAATGTTATGCGACGCTTATATGCGTTTAGCGG
>CANREQ010000112.1 GCA_947629695.1 uncultured Clostridia bacterium
TCCTCGATTTCTTCGTGGCCGCACTCGCAGACTTCCTTGTGAGAGGTTTCGTCAAACTGCTCCCAGCCCTGCGCGTAGGTATGTTCTTCTACAATCTCATAGCCGCATGTATCGCATGCGCGCTTGTATGTAAGTTCGTCCACCTCTTCCCAATCTTGGGTTGAGGCGTGCTCCTCGATTTCTTCGTGGCCGCACTCGCAGACTTCCTTGTGAGAGGTTTCGTCAAACTGCTCCCAGCCCTGCGCGTAAGTGTGCTCTTCCACTATCTCGTATCCGCATGTATCGCATGCCCGTTTGTGGGTCAACTCATCAACTTCTTCCCAATCCTGGGTTGAGACGTGCTCCTCCCCGGTAAACACCAATTTTATCTCAATATCGGCGGAAAGAGAGGCATATCTGTCGGCGTCCTCAAAATCATACGCCGAGTCGTCCTCTTTGGCAAAGTGGGAAAACGCGTAGTGATAATCCTCGTCCGACGGTTTTATCAGGGCGTCGGCAAACTCCCCGCGCATCACTTGGTTTTGCTCTTCGTCATATGTATAGATTATTTCTAAAACAGACGAATTCTTCACATAATCGGAGGAAATGCCCTCTACGGGAACTCCGTCCAGCGTAAAATCGATATGATTTGTCACGGCGAGTTCGGTTACGGTTACAGGCTGTTGAAGTTCGTCGTCATAGCTTTGCACTTTGACGGGCTTAATCCTGCCGACCTCAGCATTATCGAGGGTAAAGCAATTCTCCATTCCCTCTTTATAGCCGGAAGTAAAGGGCGAACCGAAATCGGTTAAATAAACTCCCACTTCGCCCGCAAAATCCGCCAAGAGATTTATAACCCCGTTCGTGGATATGTTTTTTGTCTCTTCCGAATAACTGTCGTAATTATCCTTTACGACGGGATTTCCTCCGAGCGTCAGGCAATCACCCGTAACGGATATGCCCGTTTGATTGCCCGTGATTTGGCCGCCCGTTACGGTGCAGTGGAAATAATCGTCGTAGTTGCTCATAGTGCGCGACGTGGTGATTCCCGCTGAGCAATCGGAAATTTCCCCGCCGCTCATTTCGGCCTGTCCGCCGCCGCCAATATTGATTCCAAAGCCGTTTTCCTTAAATGCGGCTTCCCCGCTCATTTTAAGCAAGCCGCCGTATTGACAGAACACGCCCGCAGAGGGCTGATATATAATTTTGCCGCCCGAAAAATCGAAAGTGGCAAATTCATCGGGATGTATGTTGCTGTCGTTCGAAACGCAAACGCCCGAAGCCGACGAGCTATCGGCATTGTAAGATATTGCGCCGCCCGTCATTTTGAAAACGGCGTTGTCGTAAACATATACGCCGCCTCCGCCCGCGTTATAATCTCGCGTCGCTTGGTTGCCGTAGGGGAGAGAGCTGTCCCCGGCGGTTTGCGCAAAAGTCTCTTCGAGCCCTATTGTGCCGCCGGATAAATTGAATTCCGCGTTTGTAAGATACACGCCGCCGCCGAGAGTAGCCTCGTTGCCGGGCGTTGTTTCCGCCGATACGGCACTGCCGTCGGTCGTATATCCTATTATGCCGCCGCTCATTGTAAATTTGGGCTTGAACTGGGTGGCGACCTCCTCGCCGTAGGGGCCTATTTCCACTTCCGCGCCGCACATATATACGCCGCCGCCCAAATAGTTTTCATAATCGTTTCCATTCGATTCGGGCGCTTTATTGCCCGCAATTATTATTTGACCGCCCTCGACCTTTCCGCCTATAACGCCGTTTGACATATCGGCGGTTACTCCGCCGCACATCGCTATGCCGCCGCCGTGTTGCGCAGTGTTGCCGCCTATGATAGCTTCGCCCGAAAGCGAGAACGTGGTTGCGGGGGCCGTCGCCGCCTGCGAATCATCGTACAAAGGGCGAGTGCCGTCGAGATATACGCCGCCGCCCAAGCCGCCGCTTCCGCCGTCGCTCTTTGCGGTGTTGCTTATGATTTGTCCGCCCGTCATCGTAAATGAGCCGTTGCCGACATAAACGCCGCCGCCGTTTCCGCCCGTGACGGAGTTCCCCGAAATTTCGCCGCCGTTCATCGTAAACGTGCCTTCGTTGACGCTCACGCCGCCGCCGTTACCGCGACGGTGGATATGGAGCGCAAAATTTTATGCCCGCGCGGCGGCTTTTTTATCACGGGGTCCTTCTGGACGGAATAGTCGTGAAATTCCCTCGTGCCCGCGTTGCTTTTGACCGACGGATTTTCGATTTCTTTTAAATTGTTGGAATATCCGCTTTCGTTGTTATAGTCGCGCGGACCGAATTCGTTAGCCACTGTATGCCCCTTAAAAAAATTATCCCCTCTTCCGACGACATTGAAAAACTCGGAAGAGGGTAAATCATATTATCGTTCTATTCAAATAAATTTTAACAAACCGCCACCCGATTGTCAACTTTATTGGATATGTTTGAAATCTTTGTCAAAATTCACAATTTATTGCCGAACACCGCCGCCGCAAAAGGCATTGGGGGAAATGTGAAGCCGCAAAAACTTATCCGTTGCCCGGCTCTCAAGCGCAAACCGCTCGCTCCCGCTCGCGTCTCCACCCTCGAATCCTCTCCAATTTACGTTTGAACCCAAAAGCCCGCAGGCACATTAAAATTTTTTATAGTTTAAGTCGGGGTCTTGCGAAAAAACTCAAACGGGGTCCCCGCAAATCGCAACAACGTGAGATTTGTGGGGAAAGGAGCCGCAGGCGTAAAAGACAAAAGGATTGCCTCAACAGGCAATCCCTTGCAAAACGCGCCTTGCGGCGACGTGGCGCAGAGGAGAGGTTCGCGCCTTGGGCGGACGCGCCCCGATAAACAGTGCACTGCACTGTTTAGTTTGCGCTTCAAGCTTATCCGTTGCCCGGCTCTCAAGCGCAAACCGCTCGCTCCCGCTCGCGTCTCCACCCTCGAATCCTCTCCAATTTACGCTTGAACCCAAAAGCCCGCAGGCACATTAAAATTTTCTATAGTTTAAGTCGGGGTCTTGCGAAAAAACTCAAACGGGGCCCCCGCAAATCGCAACAACGTGAGATTTGTGGGGAAAGGAGCCGTAGGCGTAAAAGGCAAAGGGATTGCCTCAACAGGCAATCCCTTGCAAAACGCGCCTTGCGGCGACGTGGCGCAGAGGAG
>CANREQ010000113.1 GCA_947629695.1 uncultured Clostridia bacterium
TTTATAGCCGCCTTTATAAGATCCTCGCCGTAGCCCGTTACCGCGCTTCCGAGTATGTTTATCCTGCCCTCCCCAAGCGCGTAAATTTCCTTCAATTTACTTATTACGATATCGAGAGGTTGTCCGTTGTTGGTCTGATAATGAGAATAGAGTATGCGGCAATCGGGGGTTATAAGTATGAGTTTTGTGGTCGTGGAGCCGCTGTCGATGCCGAGATACGCCCCGCCCTTGTATGTTTCGATATCGCAAAACTGCAAATCGGTTGCCCTGTGGCGGGCGACAAACGCGGTGTAATCCTCTTTGCTCAAAAAGAGCGGCTCGCCCGTTATTATCTCATCGCTCCCGCTTACATTGCGGATTGCGGCGATGATTTCATCCAAGGGAGACTCCTCCGTGACGGCGGAGTGGAGAGCCGCGCCGATCGCCATAAAGCAGGGTGCGTCGTCGGGGAATACGGCGTGTTCGTCGTCGAGTTTGAGGGTGGTTTTGAAAGCCCTTTTCAGACCCTCGAGGAAGTGCAACGGGCCGCCCAAAAAGAGCACTTTGCCCTTTATCCTGCGCCCCTGCGCGAGGCCGGAGACTGTCTGATCGACTACGGCCTGGAATATGGAAGCGGCAATATCCGCCTTGTTTGCGCCCTGGTTTAACAGCGGCTGAATGTCCGATTTCGCAAAAACGCCGCACCGAGACGCTATGGGATACACCCTTTCCGCCTTTAAAGACAGCGCGTCCATCTCCTGCACGGTGACGTTTAAAAGGGTTGCCATCTGGTCGATGAACGCGCCCGTGCCGCCCGCACAGCTGCCGTTCATGCGCTGTTCGGTGCCGCCCGTGACGAATATTATCTTCGCGTCCTCGCCGCCGAGCTCTATCGCCGCGTCGGCGTCGGGATAGTACTTCCTTATCGCCGTAAACGCCGCTTGCACTTCCTGCACAAACGGCACCCCGCTGCGTTGGGATAATCCAAGGCCGGCGCTTCCCGTAATGGAAACGCAATAGTCGCCCGGATACGATTTTTTGACGTTTTCGAGCTCCGCAAGTACGGTTTCCTTCACCCTCGAAAAATGACGGACGTAAGATTTATATAATATTTTGCCCTTTTCGTCTATCGCGACGACTTTTACCGTCGTCGAGCCGACGTCTATTCCCAAAAGCTTTGACATAAAAATATCCTTTTTGTAAGGTTACGTTACTTTTGCTTTTTAAGTATAACATAACAAAAGGCTATTTTCAAATTTAAATGGCGGAAATAAGCAGTAAAATTTATGAAATTTTGGTGCGGCGGCTTTCGAATTTGTTCTTGGTAGCCATACCGCCGCGGATGTGCCTTTCCGACAGGTTTTTATCGAGCACCCTGCGCACCTCTTCGTACAGACCCCTGTCGATGTATTTGAGCCTCTCCGTCACGTCTTTATGTACGGTTGATTTGCTTATTGAAAATTCTGCGGCGGCGGAGCGCACCGTGCCCGACGTTTGAACTATGTATTCCCCCTCCTTTATCACGCGCTCTGAAATATAATCCTGCATACCTTTTCCCCTCGGATTTTTTAGTATTAAATTATATGTCGTTTCCTGTCGGCGTATGACGGATTTTATCCCGTTTGCTGTGCGCCGCCATACACTAAAAGAGCGCAGATCACCTGTAAGGCATAAATGGTAAAGCCGTAAAAAGGCATAAAAGAAGCGATACCTCTAATATCGCTTCTTTTACGTTATTATAAAATTTATGCCACCACCGATTAAAGCTGAGGTTTATAGGTTGTGGCAAGTTAGGACACGAGCTGTATAGACTTTGCAGAAATGCCTGATACTATGTTCATTTGCTCATCAAAAAAGTATGACTCGCAGAGTTTATATTTAAAATATCTAATGTATGGGTTACATGCTTTTATTGTCTTCAATATCTTTCAAAGATTTACCTTTTTGTGTTTTCCACTCGGTCCGGCCATTTGCATTTCTTCCCATGACTATTGCCGCAGCAAGAGAAGGGCTCGTAAATATATAATCTTTTACAAAAGTGAAATCAGCATCGATTATTTTATCGTTTATTAGTTTCTCGCGCAATTTAACCAAGCTTGGAGATATACTTGGCGAAACCGGATCTGCGATTACAGATCCCTTTAAGACAGCAAAGCCGTCCGAAACGCTTACTCCCGTCCCTGTTGCACCTCTTGCGGCCTTTATATAAAAATATCTTTCATCCGGATGCTTGTTATTTATATGTTCATCGACACTGTCAAATACTTTATAGCCTAAGGAATTGACCAAAAGTTTTGATGTTTCTATAAACTCCTCCAACATAGCAAGATCAAATTCTGCCACAGAAGATCGCGTCGGAATCGAAGCGTTCATAACCTTTGCCCGCCCCGCTTTTATAACGATTTCATAAAACTTATTTTCAAGATATTTTACATGCGCCTTATTTAGCAGATTATCTTTACTGATAACAACGATACAATCATTCCAATAATTTTCGTCCTGTAAATGTTGTTTTAAGCGAGTAAGAATTTTTTCTGCCTCGCCTATATAAATTGTATCATTGTTTTCTTCGTCTTTGCCAAATAAAAAATATATGCCTGTGTTTTCGGAATCGCTGCGTTCGGAAAATTTTGCAAGCTCACTTCTTGATATTTTGTAAACTCTGCCGTTCCAATTGGATAATTCGCACATGATACGCCCGTTTGGATTTCCATCGAAAATCAGCATCTGAATAGTTTTATTAAAGTTTTTCATATGTTTTCCCTATATGATTTATTGTAACATGATTTTAAAATCATCTCAAGTGTTTTCATATTGAAATTATTAACAACATGCCCATTTCAAATATGCAACAAAAGCTGACATTTTTTGATGCCTAAGCAGGATAAGGAAGGTGGTCACAAGTGCCACACCTTCGCCCCTAAACAAGCGGGAAACCCGCGTTGGGAGAGATAAAAAATAATTCAAGAGTTATCGCCTGCTCAATATAAGAAATAAATAGTCCATTAAATGTGCTTACTAATCTTAATATTGCCAGGTTAGAAAGACATCTTTTTAT
>CANREQ010000114.1 GCA_947629695.1 uncultured Clostridia bacterium
GCGTTGCGGAGATATTGCTCTTTATGCCGGAATAGCGAGCGGCGCGGAAATAATCGTCGTGCCCGAAGTTGTATTCGATCTGGACGACATAGTTATGCGCATCAACCGTTCGCGTGCGAACGGGAAGCATTCCAACATTGTCGTAGTTGCCGAGGGCGTTTGCACGGCGGATGAGTTTGCAAAGCAATTGCAATCGGTGACGACCTATTCCGTGCGCCCCACGACGATAGGACACATTCAGCGCGGCGGCTCGCCCTCGATGGCGGACAGAATGCTTGCGGCTCAATTCGGCAACAAAGCGGTAAGGCTTTTGAAAGACGGCATCGGCAACAGAGTGGTCGGTATTCATAAAAACGAAATAATCGATATGGATATTATCGAAGCTGTCAGCATGAAGAAGAAATTCAATTATGAGTTGTACGAAACGCTGCAGATGATTTCAATGTAAATTTCCGTGCCGCTTTTATTGAAGCGGCACGTTTGCTAAATAATTAAAAGTTGGTTTATTTCAATGATTTTATGCGTAAGTTTAAGCCCCTGTCTCGAGGTCAATATCGAGGTTGATTCGCTTTCGGTAGGCAAAATCAATAAGGTTATCGGAAGGAAAACATACCTGACGGGTAAGACGCTCAACGTCGCGATAGGCCTTGCGAAACTCGGGTGCGGCTCCTTTGCTACGGGATTTATGTACGAGGAAAACGGCAGACTTTTCGAGCAGGAGTTGCATAAAGAGGGCGTAACATATAAATTTATCTGGAACCCCGGGCGGGTAAAGGAAACGTATAAATTCATTGACAGACGCTCGATGCTTACGGAAGTAGTGGACGAGGCAACGGCAGTAACGGAGGAAAACCGCAAGCACCTTATAGGCCTTGTGGGGGAACTGTCCAAAAACTGCGACGCCGTGGTCATATCCGACAGCATGATGAGCGGCCTCGACGAAAATTATATAGTCGAGGTATTGAGATCCGTTCCGGTCGGAATCCCCAAAATCGTTGACGCGGACGGGGTAAAGCTTTTGAACGCCTTGAAATGCGGAGTGGATTTGGTAAAGCCCAACCTCGGGGAGCTTGAGCGTACCCTCAACGTTCGCATAACTGACAGGGACAGCCTTCTTAGGGCTTGCGAGATGCTCGTAGAGCTCGGGGCGAAGAGAGTGCTTGTTTCTCTCGGCAAAGACGGCGCGGTTATCTCGGACGGGACTAAGCGTTTTTACTGCGTATCCATGAATGTGGCTATGAACTCGACCGCAGGCGCGGGCGACGCAATGGTATCCGCATCTACTATGGCGCTAAGCGACGGGCGCGCGCTTGAAGATATCCTCATGTGCGGGGTCGCGGCGGGCACGGCTTCCGTAACCCAGCCCGATACGCTGACCTTCACGCGTGAAAAATTCAACGAGATATTGTCGGCTTTAAGCGTTAAAGCCATATAAATTCACAATAAAATCATTCTCGGCAGGTATTGAAATGTGGGACGAAAATAAAGTAACCGAATTGCTTAAGGACATGCCTCAGTCTTTGACGGACGAAAACCTTATGAAAATCCAGAAGCTCATCGACGACAACAAATATTGGAGCAGTCAGGAGCTTAACAAGGATCTGTGCGGAAGCTACGCGCCTTTTTGCCGTATATGCGATAAGTCCGTGCTTACGCCGTGCGCCGTCGCATATGTGAGAATGAAGATCGCCGCAGGCGGACAGCTTGAAATGCAGGGCGTGACTTCGGAAGTCGAAAATGCCGAGGCGCTTAAATCCGCCCTCGAGGAGTATGCCCTGAGCGCTTCCGAAGAAAGCGCGGACCAGGCCGAAGAAAAACCTGCGGAAACCGAAGAGGAAAGCGTTGGGGATGATGCGGAACCCGTTTCCGCCGAAGAACCTGAGGAAAAGGTTGATGATGTAGAGGAAGAGCCCGCCGAAGAAAGCGAGCAGGTTGAAGAGGAAACTGTTGAAGAGCCCGCCGAAGAGATAATAGAAGAAACTGCGGAAGAAGTTGAAGAAGTTGAGGAAGATGCTCCCGTAGAGGCTGTGCAAGTTGAAGAGGAGCCCACCGAAGAAGCTAATAAAGCGGTTGAGGAAGTTGCGGAGGAAGTAATTTCAGAGACCGAAGAAGAGGATATTTCAAACGATGAGGCGGCGCAGGATGAAACCAAGCACTCAAAAATACGCATTGGCATAGGATATAAAAAGAACTGAAAGCTTGAAATACTTCAAATTTTTCAAAATATCCCTGCGAGCAGGCGCAGGGATATTTGTATAAGCAAAAAAGCGCAGCCGTGCGGCATAAAAAATCCGCCCGCGTTTAAACGGACGGAAGTGGAGCTGCTAACCGGATTTGAACCGGTGACCTCGTCCTTACCAAGGACGCGCTCTACCTGCTGAGCCATAGCAGCAACCCAATCGGCTTAATGCCGCAAGTTACTTGAATATTATATTTTAATTGATATTGCTTGTCAATTCATTTTCGGGTAAAAATGAAAAAATCAAGGTATAAAATAAAAGGCGGAGAATTTGAAAAAGCCGCCGTTAAAGTTTCTTTAATAACCATCGCGCTCAATTTCGCGTTGACGGTATTTAAATTTTTGGCGGGATTTTTGGGACATTCGCTCGCCATGATTTCCGACGCGATACATTCCGCTTCCGACGTAATTTCGACGGTTATTGTCATTATCGGCGTTAAAATGGCCGCAAAAGCCGCCGACAAGGAGCATGAGTTTGGCCACGAACGGTTTGAATGTGTGGCGGCCGTTATACTTTCCGTTTTACTTTTGGGCACGGGGATTGCCATAGGTTACGGCGGAATAAGCAATATTGCGGACGGCAGTTATAAAAACGCGCCGCCGCCCACTTACCTTGCGATGAGCGCGGCGATCGTTTCAATAGTTGTCAAAGAGGCGATGTTCTGGATGACGCGCACCGTGGCTGTAAAAATAAATTCCGGGGCGTTAAAGGCG
>CANREQ010000115.1 GCA_947629695.1 uncultured Clostridia bacterium
CCCTGCGACGTCCTTTAACGAGACAAAGCCCTCGCCCTGATTGCGCGCTACGTCCGTGAGCAGCCTGAGCGCATATCTCCCTTTTGTGGAAATCTTCATAATAAAACTCCGAAAAATTTTTTGGTGAAAGTGCGCGGGCAAATCAGATATACTGCGCGACGGAGAGAAGAATTTCTTCTATCTCCCTTTCGCCGCCCGCCCGCATGAGCTTTACGCGCGTTGCGGCTGCGCTCGGCGCGCCCTTTATGTAAAACGCTATCATCTTGCGCATGTAGACGGTGGCAAATCTGTCGCCGTACATTTCAAACGTATCGTCAAGCTGTTTTTTCACGACGGAAAACCTGTCCTTAACCTTTATACCGCAGATGTCCGAAAAGATGAAGGGGTCGTACATTGCGCCGCGCGCAATCATTACGCCGTCCGCGCCCGTCTCCCGCATGAGCTTATCCGCGTCCGCCGCTTTGAATATCCCGCCGTTTGCGATTACGGGAATATCCACCGCCCTCTTCGCCTCATATATCTGCGCATAGTCAACCACGCCGGAGTACATCTTGTCGCGCGTTCTGCCGTGCACGGTTATCATGTCCGCGCCCGCGTCGCGCATGGCGAGGGCGAAATCCTTTGTAACCAATTTTTCTCGGGTGAGGCCTATCCTGAATTTTACGGACATGGCCTTACCGCTTTTTTTGCACGCTTTGACGAGAGATTGGGCGAGGGGAATATTGCCAAGCAACGCGCTCCCCTCCCCGTTTTTGAAAATTTTGGGCACGGGACAGCCCATGTTTATATCTATAAGATCGAAGGGCGCAATGTCCTCTCCGCACGCCGCTTTTTCCATAAAATACGGCTCGCTTCCGAACAGCTGAACGGCCTTGATCGAGGCATAGTCGGGGGTGTACGCCAATAGTTCGCGGCTTGCCGCGCTGTCGTAACACAGCCCTTTCGCGCTGACCATTTCGGTAAAAGCAAGGCCCGCGCCCAGCTTTAAGCACATATTGCGGAACACCGCGTTGGTGTATCCCGCAAGGGGCGCCAAAAAGACGTTATTAACCGTCGAGAGGTCCCCTATCTTTACGCTTTTAAGTTGCATTTTTGGCACGCATCCAATAGTAATCGAGCTCCATTTCGTCGAGTTCGGTTATATCCTTTCCCTCGGAAATTATGAGCTTTTCGCACGCCTCAAACCGCTTTGAAAATTTGTTGACGGCGGCAGAGAGGGCTTCCTCGCAATCCACCCCCGCGAGGCGGCAACAGTTGACGGCGGCAAACAGCACGTCGCCCGCTTCGTCGAACGTGGCGTTTTTATCCTCCCGCTTCATGGCTTCCACCATCTCCGTGACTTCTTCCCAAAGCTTTTCGCTTGCGGACACGGGCGAGAGGAAATCCATACCGCTCTTCCCCGCGCGCTTGCCGACCTTCTGCGCGCGCATACATGCGGGCATGTTTTTGGGGACGGCCATTACGCTTTCCCAGAACGTCGTCTGGTGTTTTTCCGTAGCCTTATTCTTTTCCCATACGCCGAGCGCCTCGCCCTCGTCTTTCGCCTTGTCCTTGCCGAATATGTGCGAGTGGCGGAAAATGAGCTTTTTGACTATGCCCGTTATCGCGTCGGTGGCGTTGAACACACCCTGCTCGTTCTTTATTACGGCGTGGAACGCCGCCTGCAACAGCACGTCGCCCGTCTCTTCCATTATCGCTTCGTCGTCGCCCCGCTCTATCGCGTCGGCGAGCTCGTAGGCTTCCTCTATGGCGTTTTGCTTGATGCTTTCGCTTGTCTGCGCCCTGTCCCACGGGCAACCGCCGGGCGCGCGCAAAAGCTCCATCATATGTACGAGGTCGGCAAAATCGTACCTCTCCTTTTTGAGGAAATCCCCTTCCTCTATGGCGACGGCGCAGGACATGTCGTATTCTTTTTGCCTGTCGATTTCATACACCTTTATCTTTTTTGCTTTATCCCCGCGCACGAAAGCGCAATAACATTCCTCGCCGAACAGCTCGGAGAGCACGAGTTTGACCTCCGAGGCCGCGAATTGGTCGTCTATGTCGTAAATTACAGCGGCGCGGCAGCTCTTTAAGGCGCGCGCTTCGTATGCGGAAAGGGAAGTTATCTGGCCGCTCTTCATTCCCGCGGCATTCAGAATGTGCGAGACGTGGGATACGCCCTCGCAAACTTCCGCCTTTGTGCGGGATAAAATTATTTTGCATGCTTCGTCCTCGCTCACCGCGCCGTCCACGCAATAGCACACGCGCCCCGATCTGCCCGCCTTTAACACCTCTTTCGCGAGGTTTTTGTTGAGGGTGTCGAAGTTGCGGCTCTTCAAAAAAATATCGTCGAGAGTGCGCGCGTTGAAACCCTGCAAATTGGCAAATGACGCGCTGTGCGACGTGCGGGCTATTATTTCATCCGCGGCCGAAAGCGCGTTTTCAGCCGACTTTGTCAAATCTCCTTGCTTTATTCCCAATCCTATCAACGTTACCGACATGGGCGTTACCTCCGCTTTTTACCGCTTTAATATAGCACAAATTGGCGATAACCGCAACCAAATAACAGCAATTTGCCGAAATAGCCGCGCCTATGACCGAAAGCGGGGTGAACGCGACGAGCGCGGCGGATATTCCCACCCTCAACACGCAGGTCGTCCACTGCGTAACCGTGCCGGCGAGGGGCTTGCCGAGAGAAGTAAGACACGCCGAGGACGTCTGGACAAGCGAGGAGGTCACGGCGTTGATCGCCATTATCCTCACGAGCGTGACCAAAAGGTCGAGCTCGTCCTGCCCGAGAGAGGAAAAAAGCAGGCGTCCGGCGAGGGGCGCGAACAGAAAAAGTATCAATGCACTCGGCACGCCTATCGCAAGCGTATACAAAAGCGCCTTGCCCGCTATCTTTTTTGCTTCCGCGATCTGTCCGCCCGCCGCAAGCG
>CANREQ010000116.1 GCA_947629695.1 uncultured Clostridia bacterium
TTGACGATGACGACAGCGGCAGAGGATATATCTCCTGCACCGGCCCCATAGAAAATGCCGAGCGCGCAAAGCAGATTATACTTTCCATCGTTCACGAGCCCGAAGTCGGCGACATGTTCGTCGGCACCGTAGTGAGGACGATAGCTATCGGCGCGTTTGTCGAATTTGCACCCGGCAAGGACGGACTCATTCACATTTCCAAGCTCTCCAACAAGAGGGTTGAGAAGGTGGAGGATGTCGTGAATATCGGCGATACCGTAAAGGTGGAGATAATCAGAATAGGCGACAAGGGCATAGACTTAAAGCTTTTGGAAAAGCTTTCTTAAAAAACGCAATTCCGCCGTCCGCAGTAAAGCGGGCGGCGGAAATCAAATTATGGCGGAAATTATGGAGAAGATAGCGAGCTTTAAAATAAATCATTTGAAACTGAAGCGCGGATTGTATATCTCCCGCTTGGATAAAAAGGGGGATTGCGCCGTCACCACATTCGATTTGCGCATGCGCGAACCAAACGCCGAACCCGTAATGGACATGCCCGCGATACACACGATAGAGCATCTCGGCGCGACCTGGCTCCGCAATGGCGAAAGGGCGGGCGATATAGTCTATTTCGGCCCCATGGGTTGCCGCACGGGCTTCTATCTTATAGTTTTCGGGGAGCAAACGCCCGAAAATATTCTCCCGCTCGTCACGGACATGTGCGATTTTATTCTCGGCTTTGAGGGCGAGATCCCCGGCGCGAAGCCGGATGAGTGCGGGAATTTCTCCGAACAGAACCTCGATATGGCGAAGTACTATATAAAAATTTACAGGCGGGAACTGCAAAATACTCCGCGCTTTACCTATCCCGAATAAATACGGGTAAAATACGGCGGGCCGCAACTTTTATGTCGCGGCTTTTTTGTTTTCTTTTTAAATAATTCTTGATATTCCGGACAATAAGTGCTAAAATGATATTGCGACATTATTGAGAATAGACGAGTCTGTTTTCTGTATATAATTGAATTTTTTGCGTACGACTTTACTAAAGGTAGCAATGTACCTTTTCGTGTGAAGGTCGTGCGTAAAAAGCAGACTCTCAATAGTGTCGCAACTATACGGTAGGTGCATTCTACGGTGTCGCTCTCGTAAGGGGGCGGCATCTTACTATGGAAGCAAAAATAAATCGTTTGGAATGAATCTGCGGTTTGCCATATGCGGCGGCGGCTTTTTTGTTTTCACGGTAAAAAATCTTGATATTTAAAATATTAAGTGTTAAAATAATAATGCGACTTCAATTCAATAAAAAATTTTCCTCTGGAAAAAGGTTAATTACCATTTTGAACGGCAATATGTTTAAAATAGGTAGTTTTACCGTCTCAACAACTTATTGCCTCAGGGGATAGTTGAATTGAAGTCGCGTTCAAAGGAGCGGTAGGCTATGGTGCCGTTCCTTTAAAGGAGCGGCATCTTACTATGGAAGAACCCGGAAAGATTTGTTCTTGTTTCGGCCATACCGAAGTGGAGATCACGTACGATTTGAAAGAGAGAACGGGAAGGGAGATCGACAGGGCGATTGAGGACGGCGTGAGGACATTCCTGTTCGGCGGGAGAAGCGATTTCGACGATTTATGCTACGACCTCGTGACCGCGAGAATGAAAAGCCGCCAGCAACAAAATATAAAGAGGGTCTTTTGTTTCGCGCTTGAAAACCAGCTGAGAAAGCCGCCCGTGTGGTTCAACCGCAGGGAGTATGAAGAGCTGGCATGCCCGGCAAAGCATTTCGATTATTGGTATACTTCGATATATTACCGCAATATTGCGATGATAGACCAAAGCGATTTGGTGCTGTTTTGGGTACAGAAGCGGGCAAACAGCGGCGCGTACAAGGCGTATGAATACGCCGTCAAAAAGGGCAAACGCATCGTGAATTTATTTTCCTGAGGTGCGGATTTTAAAAAACAACCTGAAAGCGGGTAGCGGCGGGCGCAATTTTGCGCCCGCCGCTTTTCCTTACAAACCGATCGCTTTGCCTTGCAAACCCGCCGTAATGCCCTATACAAACCCGCCCGCCCGGGTGGGTGCTTTTATTATTTCGCTTGCCCCGCGAGATAGCTCACCGCGCCCTTGAAGATCGCATAGGCTATAGAGCGGCGGAAGCTTTCGGTATTCAACAGCTCGTCGTCCTTTTCGTTTGACAAAAATCCGCACTCGACTATGACCGAGGGACTTTGGGTGCATTTCAGCATATAGTAGTCGCCCTTTAACGCTTCGTTCGGCTTTTCGCACGTCTCCATAGCGTTCAGCTCGCTTTGGATACACTGCGCCAGCGCGCGTCCCGGTTGGCTTTCGGGGTTGAAAAACACCGTGCCGCCCCGCTTGGAAGGGAGTGGACAGAAATTCTGGTGCACGGAAATGACCATGTCCGCGCCGCTTTCCTCTATTATCTGTTTGCGCTTTATCATATCGCGCATTTTAAATCCCTTTTCGCTTGTGCCGTAAAGCCCCGCCTCGTTTGTGCGCGTCATCACGCAGTTGAAGCCCGCGTTTGAAAATTGCCCTTTGATA